>JAESPT010000419.1 GCA_016765515.1 Sneathiella sp.
AAACCGCCTGGGTCACACCGGTTCGACCAAACTACTGGCAGAAATGCGCCTTGAAAAGGCCGCATCGAAACTCATAAGCCCAAATACTGCAACGATTAAGAGGTAACAGTCATGGTTTTTAGTTCTCTTGAATTTATTTATCTGTTTATGCCTCCGGTTCTGTTCGTGTTTTTTATACTCCGCCATTTGCAGTGGGAAAAGGGCATTATTTGGTGGTTAATCGCGTCCTCAATCGCTTTTTATGCCTGGTGGAGCCCTCTTCATCTAATTTTGCTACTTGGATCTGTCGCCGTCAATTTTGTATTGCATAAAATGATCCAGCAGAATTCCAGTAAGTTTTTTCTGACTATTGGGATTGTTGGAAATTTGGCGACACTGGCCTATTTCAAATATGCCGATTTCCTCCTTTCAAACTTTAGCCTGATATCGGGTGTTGAAACGCCGCTTTTGCATATCGTTCTTCCATTGGCTATTTCGTTTTTCACCTTCCAGCAAATCTCTTTCCTGTACGACACCTATTCAGGCCGAATTGAAGAATGCGATTTCGCAAAATACTGCCTGTTTGTCGTTTTTTTCCCGCAATTGATCGCTGGCCCAATCGTTCTGCAAAAACACACTATTCCGCAATTCACCATGTCATCGTTCAATAAAAACGCTGCGATAAATATTTCTGTCGGAGCGACATTATTCATAATCGGCCTATTCAAGAAAATCGTACTCGCCGATGGCATCGCACCAATAGCCAATACAGTGTTCAACGCAGGAGAGGCTGGTCAATCCATCCCGTTTGAGGCTGCATGGATGGGGACCATTGCCTATACATTTCAAATATATTTTGATTTTTCCGGGTATTGCGACATGGCACTGGGCTTAGCGCGCATCTTTGGTATCCGGTTGCCCATAAATTTCAACTCTCCCTACAAGGCGGTCAACATAGTTGATTCCTGGCGGCGGTGGCACATTACGCTTTCAGCGTTCCTACGCACCTATCTTTACATTCCCTTGGGAGGAAACAAGAAAGGATTGTCGCGCCGGTATATCAACCTCTCAGCGACGATGCTCTTGGGAGGATTATGGCATGGCGCCAGCTGGAACTTTGTATTCTGGGGATTGTTACACGGCTTCTATTTGATAATTAATCATGCTTGGGCAGCTTTTTTTCCGCAAAAAGAAAACACCTCTGCTTTCCTCAGGTTTATTGAACGCCTGGTTGCGCAATCCTTGACTTTATTAGCGATCATGGTCGCCTGGGTGTTCTTCCGCGCAGAAAGTTTCGGAACTGCATTAGCTGTCTTAAAAGGGATGTTTGGGCAAACATTATATTATGATACAAAATTCTGGAGCCACGCCCTAACGGACACAGACTTCTTCTGGTTTCAGGCAATCGCGCTAACTGCCATTGTCATTATTGCCCCGAACTCTATAGAAATCGTTCGCAAATATCGCCCTGTCATCGATGTAAAATCCAACTCCGAGACGTTAAAAAGCACATTTGTTCCACTGCGAAAATTCCTTCGGTGGCGCCCCTCACTGGCTTGGTCAGCATCGTTCTTTGTCGTGGGAATAGTGAGTTTAGTACAAATTTACCGACTGGATGAACTTACTGAATTTATCTATTTCAATTTCTAGGAGCCAAAAATGCGGTGTCTCATTTATCTTCTACTAGTTCTTTTTCCCATCACAGGTAGTGATATCTCTCAGGCCAGTGAACAACGAAACTGGATCATTACTCAGCAAGCCACCGGTTTTTCTTATGATACCGGCACTCAGATGGGAAAACGCAAAAATGTGGAGCGTAAAGGCCTTATTTCCGTCTCCACAAGTGGACAAAACCAGCTGATATCCTATTGGTCCCCTGGCGCTTACCGGGCAACGATAACCTACAACGGAAAGGTAATCGTTGATGGTTACGATTTGGATGATGTTTCGAGGATCAGCAGTTTCCGATTCAACAAGTCTGGATCAACTGCCTATATACGGACCACGAAAGGACCTACGGCAATTGTTGAACTCTTTCTCGACAATCACTCAGTCGTCAAATGGCCTCGATTATCAATCGTAAAAATTCTCAGCTATAAGAACTCAACACTCACAGTCTCTCTATTCAATCAGAAATCACAAACAACTGAATTTTGGCAATACACTGTAGATGAAGACAGTCCTCAACTGTTACACGAAGAAAAAATCGGCCACCTTAAAGGATGTGCCTTATTAGGAAGTAAGGTGACCAACACGGGTATCGCGTTGGAGGTTTACTGCAGCCGAAGAAGAGGCAGTGATATAAAATTTCTTGCCTTCGAGACAGGAGAAATTTCCACCATCGCTGCCAGCGAGAAAGATGAGATACTGGCGTACTCCTTGACGCCGCGCGACAAGGGATCCATTCCGGTGCTGGTTGTCAGTGGCAACACAAACGCCAGACAGTTCTTTCATGCTTTTTCAGGGGCTCTTCTGAAGAATTTAGGGGAGCCGATGGCGTATGCCTCAGATGAAGGCGGCAAGCAAAGTTGGAGCCAGTCCTATCGCACTCGGGTTCTCGCTACATTATTTCAGAAAACGCGTCATGAGGTGTTTGCCACATTATCAATACAGGCGATGAAGAATACTCTAAATCAACAAAACGGAAATTTGAACATTCGTGATCGATTCAATCCCAGTTGTGGCTGGGCATCCCGTATATATTCAACAGATAAAAAAAGCCCCATCTCTTTTATGATAAATCAGGCAATGATTTCAGCGAGCTTAATAGAGAGTTGCAATCAATTGGGTGACAAATGCGACAAAAACCTACAACGCCGTATCCTTGAAAATGCATCCTGTCTAATTCGGGAAAATGAACAGTGGTTCGTTGCAGACAAGGGATTATATAGGATCCCGTATGACGCCCCCTTTCGCTACGACGGTGTTTGGGCGCCCTGGAACTGGCATATGATGTGGTCCGTTGTGCTGGGGTATGTTGGTGAAAAGAAAAATGACATTATTCTGAAAAAGCGAGCGGCATCAATAACGTCAGCTTTCATAAATAGCTGGCAAATGATAACTCCCCCCAGAAAACAAGCCAAGGCCGCCGTGTGGCGGTATTGGACGAAACCCTATTATGACGGCTGGCGTGAACAAGACCAAATGTCTGTCTCACGTAAAAAACAACGAAAAAAAAATATGGAAGCGGAGCGATATGAAGATCTCAACCACGCGGGGATAAGTTTACTTGGATTATCAGATACAAATTACAATTTGGATCCCCAAACTTCTCAGTCTGTTTCCAACAGAATTGATCTGATTCTGGAAAAGGGTACTTTCTTGCCCCGAGATATGGACGGAAATGGCCCCAAAAGTCCAAGATGGCGATTGGGCGCCGGCTGGCATTTATTTGCGACGAAGAGATTACATGACTTATATGCACACAAGCTTCCTGGCAGTGTAGCCAACGATCAACATCTCGCCTACGCTCTTCTATTTGATAGCACAGGAGAGTTTGATTTAGAGTTACACCTTAAGCAATGTAACGGCAGAACCTGTACTGACATCACCAACTGGACGTACAAAAATTTCCTAAGATTCCTCGACCGAAATCCTCTGGCTAGAATTCAGCTTAAATGAAATTCAGCATTATTCGACTATAATTGCATACCATAAAATAGTTCACCACTACCAGTATATGGCCGAGTTATACTGCGAGAAGTTATCCAAACAACAGAATCTTTTCCAAGCTGATGGCGACAATTCGGCAGCCATTGATTTTATCTAATCACAAATAGAGGAAGTCATTCTAATCCTGGGGGATGGTGAGCTAAAAATCGGGCTTCTCGGTGATATTGCAGGGACCTTCAGCCTGTGCCGGACAAGCAAAAAGGCTGCGAGTTTTACACCAGACAGCCTTGAGCAAGTAAAGGTTGGTTGCGGGGGCCAGCAGGCCGCTATTTATACAAAATGTGGATTTGGCTAAAAATTAAAGCGCAAATCTGCATTTAGTAAAAGCACATATTTCGACGATGTCAAAGATTTTTTTTGGCGAGGTTGAAATGGAGAAATTACATTGGGGTAAGGGCAGAATTCAAATTCTAGCCCTCAAAGAAGAAATCCTCATGCGCCTGGTCAAAGGGCATACTCATTCAGAAATTTATCGTGACCTGACAGAAGCTGGCAAGCTCACTGTAAGCCTTCGCACGTTTCATCGCCACACCTCAAAATACAAGACCATTATTGAAGATCAAGCGCGTGCTACTGATCTTCAAATTCTTTATCCCAATGGCAAAAATCCGGTTCAACAAGATCACCAAAGTAGTCTCAAAAAAGAGCCGTTCAAGCATCAAGCGATCCCCTCCGACAACGATACAGATTGGTAAAAAAATGACACAGGTACATTTCATCCTTCAAGGCAAAGGTGGTGTTGGTAAAAGCTTTGTAGCGGCGCTTCTCCAACAGCATTTTACAAGCCGGAATTTTTCCCCAATTGGCATAGATACAGATCCCGTGAACGCGACATTTGCCAGTTACAAATCCTTCAATGTTCAACGTCTCGAAATCATGCGGGGAGATAATATCAACCCACGTGTCTTTGATGAACTTATCGAACAGATATTAGATGACAATGAAGACAGCATTTTTGTTGTTGATAATGGTGCCGCCACATTTGTACCCCTATGCGCATATTTGTTCGAGAATAACGTGATCGATTTCCTACAACAACAGAGTTGCAACATCAATTTTCATACGGTCCTCACTGGAGGACAAGCGCTCAACGACACAACGAACGGACTCTCTAATCTATTTGAGCATTTCAAAAACGTTCCTGTTTGTGTGTGGATCAATGAATATTTCGGCAAGCTTGAGAAAAACGGTAAGAGTTTTGAACAAAGCAATTTGTATAAAAATAACCAAGATCAGATCCGTGGACTGATCCGTATTCAAGAAGTACGAAGAGAAACGTTTGGAGCAGATCTCGATCACATGCTGCGGAACAAACTAACCTTCACAGAAGCGATCGAGAGTTCCGATTTTAATGTGATGGCAAAACAGCGCCTCCGCATGATCTGGCGTGATCTTAATGATCAAATGACAACCCTACAATTTTGAGGGTTTCTTTATGTCAAATCCAGATGAAATTCAATCGGAAAAAAGTTCAACGTCATCCACTCAGACCATGGGCATTGGGGAGGCGAAAAAACTGATCCGAGAAAAACTCAACCTTATCGTTGATGAGCATGATCCAGTAATGATGTTTGTTCTGCTGGAACAAGCCTTTCATACAAATCGAGAAAATCAGTTTAAGGCACATTTATCAGAACTCTCGAAGATGGTGGAGACAAGTTCCGCTCTGTGCATGGGCGCGGTGAATGACAATCTCACTCTGTTGAAAGACGACGCCCTCAAAAGCTCTCTAGAAAACACACTGGCTGCTGTTTCACAAAAAGCCAAAGAGAACGACCGTGTTGTTCAAAAAATTCGCGCTCA
>JAESPT010000420.1 GCA_016765515.1 Sneathiella sp.
AGGTTAAACCTGCCGTATGACAAAGCAGATGCCGGATTGTCATGGGCTTATTTGCCGGCCGAACAGTCCCGTCTTTCTCCATAACTTTCGTGTTTTTGTAGGATGGAAGGTAAAGGTACACAGGATCATCAAGATCAAAAGCCCCCTCCTCCCACAACATCATGGCAGCAATACTTGTCACCGGTTTTGTCATGGAATAAATGCGGAAAATTGAATTCCACGCCATCGGTGACTTGCTCTCTACATCCTGAAATCCGCACACTTTTGAGAAAAGCGTTTCTGTGGGTGATATAACGGCGGCGACCACGCCGGCCAGACGATTGGTCGTGACATAGGAAGACAACAATTCATCGAGCTTGAAAAAATCTGGCGTGGTCATTTTATTTTTATCCGCTTTTTAATAGACTACATTTTAGGCATCAATTCCGCCGGAATTTTGAGACCCTTCTCTTGATAAAACTTCACAGCACCGGGATGCAAGGGCATATTAGCGCTGGCAAACACCTTATCCAAGGAAATAGCAGAGAGCCAAGGTGCCGTAGATTTAATTTCGTCAAGGCCATCCCAGAAAATTTTGAGCATGGTGTAGACATCTTCTGCTGGCATACCATCGCGGGTTGCCATCCCCATATATCCACCTAGCGTCAGTACATCCTGTTCATTCATCTGGTTTTTCCCGTAAGCTCCGGCGGGAATTTTATCCAGGTACCGGCCTGGCCGGTTAGCATAGAGTTTTTTGATAGCAGCATTTTCAGACACATCCCCAAGGTCCAATAGACGGACCTTATTGGTTAAAGCCACCTGGGATATGACCGGGCTTGGTGGATTGGTGATGTTAACATAAACATCTACCCGTTGATCCTGAAAAGCAGCCCCTCCAGCATCGAAACTCAACTCTACGGCTTCATAATCCTTGCCGGCTTCAAGACCGGAAGACCCTTTGATAATGGCTTTCACGACATTGTTGATGGCGGATCCTTTTGGACCGATAAACACCTTTTTTCCCTTGATATCCTTGATACTTCTGATACCGGATTTATCGTAGGCAACAAAATGGTACATGCCGGCGGGATACATAAACATCAGCCGAAGTTTCTTGGCCATTTCAGGGGCTGTTTTAACCTTGCTGTACATTGCCTTGCCCGATGTCATCAGGCGCTGAACAATATTAGCCGTTACAAACAAATCGAGCTGCCCTTTCGCCGCCTCAATGGCATGCTGGGTTCCCTTACCCGTGGCGTTTACCTGTATTTCCTTATCCGTCAATTTCTTGTTTACAAGGGTCGCGAAAGTCGTTGAAACCATATAGGGGGTTGTCCCTGGTCCCAATGTCGCCATACGGTAAAAATCCTTGGCACTGACATTGGGAACAACAGACATTGCCAAAGCGACCCCCGCAGACAGCAATGTTAGTTTCGATATTTTCAACATTTCATGACCTCTCTATTTTTTAGGATTAGTTGATTGAATTGTAAGACTTAACGGACCGATTTCGGGGTGCTCGCCAGCGCTGAAAGCTGACGATAAGGGCACCACCAAGGAAACTAACAAATTCCACGAGGGGAATTGGGACGATTAGGGACAAAGCAACGGCAAGTCGCAACACTCTCTGCCAAGGTGACAAGTTCTGGATTTCGAAACCGATTAATCCGGTTGCCATGAGCCACACAGCCAACCCAAGGCGCAGGCAGGCCCAGATAAAGACCGGAATGGTAAAGTCTTCAACCAGTGTGATGGAGGGATTAAAGATAAAAAAGAAGGGAATGACAAAACCGGCCAATGCAATTCGAAGCGCTTCCAGTGCCGTCTCCATCGGTTTTGATCCACTGATGGGGGCCGCCGCATACGCCGCAATGGCGACGGGCGGTGTAATCGACGAAAGCACACCGTAATAGACAACAAACAGATGAACGGTCAGCATAGAAAACCCCATATTTTCTATGGCCGGTCCCATGACCAGAACAATGATCAGATATGCTGGAACCGTTGGCATACCCATGCCAAGAACCAGGCAACCCGCCATCATCATAAACAAGGATAAAAGCACACTATTTTCTGAGACAGCAAGAATGGCACTTGCGAACCGCAGGCCCAGACCAGTCATATTCATGGTGCCAATGACGATACCGATCGCCGCGACTGCCACAATAATGGTGGCGCAACTGCGCCCCGCGGACACCATAATCGCAAATAAAAGCAGTGGATTACGGCGTAATTCAGCATTCAGGATAAAACCGGAAGCCAGCGCCACCAACACTGCGGAAAATCCGGCAAGAGCCGGACTGCTCCCCGTGACCAATAACATAATGATAACCGTGAGGGAGAGGCCTAGGGCAGCAGCCAACCGATAGTCAGCTCCTGTTATTGTCTCTAATTCTTCTGCAGCAATGGGTTCAATCCCCTGTTTGGCTGCCTGCGTTCCAACCGCACAGAAAAGACTGCCATAGTAGAAAAGTGCTGGCACAAGCGCGGCAAGACAAATGGTCAAATAAGAAATACCGGTAACATCTGCCATGATGAAGGCGACCGCCCCCATGACCGGCGGCATGATTTGACCGCCCGACGAGGCGGCAGCCTCAATGGCTCCGGCAAATTTGGCAGAGAAACCTCTTTTTTTAATCATTGGAATGGTGAAGACACCCGTGCCAACCACATTGGCCGCGACACTGCCAGATAACGTCCCGAATATCGCACTCGCTACAACAGCAGCGTATGCAGGACCGCCTTTCAGTTTACTAGTTAAACGAAAAACGATTTTGAGGACACTTTGTCCTGAGCCAACCCCGTCTAGGATGGCCCCGAACACAATAAAAATAAGGATGAAATTAGTAACGACGGCAATGGCGCGCCCATAAACACCATCAAAACTGAACCACAATGTGGAGAGGGATTGTTCCTCAGAAAAACCCGCATGTTCGAATATCCAGGGGAGATAATTTCCCCAAATACAATAAACGATGGCCCCTGCTGTGACAAAAAAGAGAGACAGACCGAACAAACGGCGTGTGAGTTCGAGAATGACAGCAATTCCAATCCAACCTGTCATCAAATCAAATCGGGAAAGTTCAAACAGACCGGTTAGTAAATCTTCATACAGAACGAAGAAGTTACCA
>JAESPT010000421.1 GCA_016765515.1 Sneathiella sp.
CACCGCGACCAGAAACGTCCGTCACTTTTTCGGCCGTTGAAAAACCGGGGGCGAAGATCATGTTGTCAATTTCATCATCTGACGGGGTGGCATTTTCTGCGATGACTCCCCGTTCGCGGGCTTTTTTGAGAACGACGGCCCTGTTTATGCCCTGACCGTCATCTGATATTGTA
This sequence comes from Sneathiella sp., assembly GCA_016765515.1. GTDB lineage: Bacteria > Pseudomonadota > Alphaproteobacteria > Sneathiellales > Sneathiellaceae > Sneathiella. Next base: position 174 of record JAESPT010000421.1, read on the forward strand.
ATAATAATCCTGCCGCCGCGATGCTCAGCAGACAGGGTGACAGTTCCTTCTTCAGATTTGCCTGCTGCAGCACGCTCGTCGGGCATTTCCAGACCATGATCCAGGGAATTTCGGATCATATGGGTGATCGGATCGCTGATTTCCTCAACGACTGTCTTATCGACTTCCGTGTTTTCTCCAATGGTAACGAGTTTGACTTTCTTATCCAGTTTGGCAGAAAGTTCTCGAACCAGTCGGGGCATGCGCGAGAAAACCGATTTAAGGGGTTGCATGCGGATTGCCATGACACTTTCCTGCAGCTCCCGGGTATGGACCGCCAATTCTCCAAGTCCGCGGACCATGTCGGGGAACTGATCTTTCGGAAGGTCCAACGTTTGCTGCGACAACATGGATTGGGTAATAACCAATTCACCGACCATATTGACCAGACGGTCAATTCGGTCCAGGTCAACACGGATTGACGTGGCTTTAGACGCTCCAGCCGTTTGTTTTCCTGCGGCTTGAGCCGATTTCCCCAACGCACCTGATCCAGACTTGGCAGCCTTAGTATCCTGTTCTTGCTCCGCTGCCGTTTGTCCTTCAATTTCAATATTTAAAGTGCAATCTTCGGTTACAAACTCGAAAACTTCCTGTACATCTGCGCGGCTTGCTTCCGATATAAGAGTGAAGTTCCAGGAGATGTAGGCTTCTTCACCATCCATCTTACCAAGGGCAGGGAGAGTACTTACGTCTGGCTCGGCTATCACTTCACCCAGGGTTTTCAATTCTCTGACGATTAAAAGTGGCTCATTGGCATGTTTGAAAAGTTCGGTTTTTGGAGCAAAGGAAATCAGGTATGTCTTGGGGCCGGTGATTTCCGCCACTTCTTCAGGTTGAGCATTGTCGGCCGAACCCGGATCACTCTTAGGATCATCAACGTTGATGGTCTTCAGAATTTCATCAAGAACGTCTTTGCCAAACTCTTCTCCTGGCTCAGATATGCTTTCAGCGCATTCGACCAGAGCTGACAGGATATCTGATGCGCGGAAGAGCAGATTAACACCGTCTTTCGTCACGGCAATTCGGCCATCTCTCATGCGATCAAGAAGGGCTTCAAACTGGTGGGAAAATTCAGCGAGTTTGACAAATTTAAAGGCACCAGCACCCGCTTTGATTGAATGAACTGCTCTAAATATTGCATGGAGAACTTCTGGATCGGTTGATCCCTCACTCAGCGCCGAGAGCTGGATTTCAACATCCGCAAGCAGTTCAGAGCATTCTGCGAAATAGGTTACTTTAAATTGTTCGTAATCATCCATGTTTGAGATCCCTCCTGTGGGGAGCGCTGATTAACCGCAGACTTTTTGGACAACTTTAAGAAGTTTTTCAGGTTCAAAAGGTTTAACAATCCAACCGGTTGCCCCAGCGGAGCGTCCTTCGTCTTTCTTGCTGTCATCGCTTTCAGTTGTGAGAACGAGGATCGGGGTGGAACTATGGGCCGGATTTTTACGGAGTTCCTTCACCAAGCTAATACCGTCCATGTTGGGCATGTTGATATCGGTGATGACAAGATCGACACTTTCCTTCCCTAAAGCCTCTAACGCCAGCATTCCATCTGCCGCTTCAACCACTTCATATCCGGCCCCTTTAAGGGTGAAACTCACCATGTCCCGCATGGTTTTTGAATCATCAACAGCAAGGACTTTTTTTCCCATTATTTACTACTCCATTTGTTAATGAGATCACTAAATCCAAGGTCGTTGAATGCATCGATTACCGGGTGACTTGGATTTTCAATGGATAAACGGAAACCAGACTCTTCAAAGGAATTACCTGCTGAAATAATGACTTGCAGGCACGGCGTTGTGATTGCGTTGACTTCCGACGCGTCCACTTTGAGATCCGAACCGACGACAAGGCGTTCCAGGAATTTTTCCCGTAATTCCTCTGCAGCACTCAGACTCAGAATAGTCGGAAGGGTAAATTTTGAAGGAGCGGGTGTTTTCTGTGTGTCCATAGTTTTTCAATCTCAAGCTTGTATCGGATTTCATGTCTTGAAACTTATCTAAAAGTATTAGGACTATAATTGTAGATAAATGTTAATTTGGGGTTAAAGAATAAGCCAAATGCTCTTTTTAGTTAAATTAGAAATACATTGTATATAAAATTATTAGCTGTGTTTTTGACGAAAGAAACATAGGGTGCTATATTTTGTATGCAGGATGGATTTTTTAAATTTTTTAAATTTCTATATATTTTCTTTGTTTTTCAATAATATAGATAAATATATTGGAACCATATTATTTGAAATTCATATTTGTGAATTACATTTTTATAGAATGAGGGGAAGATGAGAATAAATCGCAAAAATTAGATATATAAGACTTTATTTTAATTATTATTCTCTCATATTTTAAAGTGTAATAAGGAGTACTTTTGCTTGAATTTTTGAAAATATAGTGCAGGCGGAAATGTACTGGCTATTTGATCGGATAAGGAAGGATTGGAGCCCATGAGCTCAGAGAATGCAATGACGAATGATCTGCCCATAACACTTGTTGTTTTATCTGGAACCAGGGTTGAGGGCGAAAAACTGCTTTCTAAAATTGATGAAACTCCCTTTGCGCGATCTTATGTTACAAATATAGCTGTTGCGGTCGATGAAATTGATGCGGAATTGCAGTCTCACATTGTACTTATTGATCATGGCCTTTCTGATGGGCGGGTGCAGGAATTGGTAACGGTCCTGCGTCAAAAATATCCTCCTTCCAGACTCCTGATGCTTGGCCTTATAAAAAAGGAAGAAATCACATTGCTGCCCTCTTTGATTCAAAGTGGCATCTTTGATTTTGAAACTTCGCCTGTTACCGCAGATGTCTTAAATTCCAGGCTTCTGTTCAGCCGGGTAACCCTGAGACGGGAGCATGAATTAAGTCAGACATTAAATCAGGATTTTCTGACAGGACTTCCCAACCGACAGCGCTTTCTTGACCAGGCTGTCTCTCTTTATGCCAGTGCTCATCGTAACCAGAAATCCATTGTTGCCGCGATGATCGCACCGGATCATTTAGCGACGATAAATAATGAATTTGGTCTATCTATAGGGGATTATATTTTAAAAACCATGGCGAATTTACTTGCCCGTCGAAAACGGGATACGGATTTGCTATGCCGATTTGATGGGAGCCGTTTTTGCCTGCTGACCGTTGATATGCAGGATACTCATTTAATAACATTTCTGGATGATGTGCTTGCATCTTTTCAGGCCCACGATTTTGGCGATGAAGCCATTTGTCCAACACTGACTGCGAGTATTGGTGCAACAAAGTATTTGGGCGAGAATATTACGGACATGTTTGACCATGCGGAACGCGCCCTCTTTCAGGCGAGAGAAAATGGGTATAATCAATTTGTGATCATGGAAGAGCAGGAAGTCAAACCTGTGCCAACCTGGTCGGTTCTTAATTAAAATCGGCGTGTAATGTGAAAGAAAACCGTTCTCCTGTTGCCGGGTGATCAAATTCCAGATGTTCTGAATGGAGGAGCAGGCGGGACGCCATCGCCTGCACGTCCAGGGGAGCATAAAGAGCATCTCCTAAAATTGGGTGTCCTAAAGCTTTCATATGGACCCGTAACTGGTGAGACCGGCCTGTTTCGGGGCGAAGAGAGACAAGCGTCTTTTCTTCTTCTCTTTTTATGACCGTATAATGGGTGAGGGAGGGTTTTCCCATTTGCATGTCAATTTTCTGTAGCGGGCGCCTTGGCCAGTCCAGCAACAAGGGTAAATTGACAGTTCCAGAATTTTGTTCAGGGTGCCCGGCAATCCAAGCGACATAGCGCTTTCCTACTTTTCTGTCTTGAAAGGCCATGCTTAAGTGACGATGAATTTCTTGACTTAATGCAATAACAATCAGGCCCGACGTCTGCATGTCCAACCTGTGAACGATGAGGGCCGTTGAGTAGATTGTTTGGATACGGCTGATCAGGCAGTCTTTCTTGTCTTCTCCTCGTCCAGGAACCGTCAGCAGACCGGCAGCCTTGTTGGCAAGAAGAATAAAATCGTCCTCATAGACGATATCAAGAAATGGTTCTGTCGGAGGTGAGTAGTGGAACATGGAAACTTTATATAAAACTGCGGGAGGCCTCTTTTACCGCATTTCGTCCCCATATTCCAATCTGTTGATGGGGACGTCGCGTAATTTCAGCCTCTACCCGCATGGTTTGTATTCAGTTGAGTAAATGTTCAGGAATATTGTTCCAATAAATCCTTTGAGATGATCTGCTTCATGATTTCCGAAGAACCACCGGCAATCCGCGTCATCCGATTGTCCGCCCAGGCCCGTGTGATCGGATATTCCCACATATAGCCGTATCCGCCATGCAACTGCACGCATTCATCCAGTATCTGGCACAGGATTTCTGTGGATTGAAGCTTGGCCATGGCTGCCGTCACGGAATCAAGTTTGCCGTCCATATGCAATTCCAGGCATTTGTCGACAAAGGCCCGAACCATCACGGCTTGAGATTTGATCTCGGCAAGTTTAAAGCGGGTGTTTTGAAAATCGGATATGGCTTTGCCAAATGCTCTTCTTTCCATTGTATAGGTAACAGTCCAATCAAGCGCCGCATCAATCACCGCGGCAGAGCGCAGGGCAATTACCAGGCGCTCCTGAGCTAGCTGGGTCATCAGTTGATAGAAGCCGCGGCCTTCTTCGCCCAGAATGTTGCTGGCAGGGACTCGGACGTCGTTAAAGAACAGCTCTGAGGTGTCCTGTGCTTTGTAGCCGACTTTTTCCAGATTGCGGCCGCGCTCGAAACCGGCGCGATCCCCTTCAACCAGAACAAGGCTGATACCCTTGCCCGACGCCTCCGGATCTGTTTTGCAGGCCAGGACAACCAAATCCGCCAACTGACCATTGCTGATAAAAACTTTCTGTCCATTGATGACAAATTCATCGTCATCGCGAAGAGCAACCGTGCGTATACTCTGTAAATCAGAACCGGCGCCAGGCTCTGTCATGGCGACGGCGGATATCACCTCGCCGCTGACCATTTTGGGAAGCCACTTTTTCTTTTGTTCTTCTGTGCCGTAATGAATGAGATAGGGGGCGACAATTTCAGAATGTAGGTGAAAGGCAGGACCAGTAGCGCCGA
>JAESPT010000422.1 GCA_016765515.1 Sneathiella sp.
ATTTATCCTTGGGGAAATTGCCCCGGATCCGTCGCAGCAAGACTTTGGCACAAGCGCATTTTCTGCCACCAGTCGGCTAAAACAGGAAACTCCTGTAACATTTCAGCCCCTTCGTCTGCAGCCACAAAATAAGTCATCATGGCGGCAAGATGCAGATCGGCAAGTGATCGGCTTTTACTGTTTAGTTGATGGCCTTCAGACGCAATATTTTCAAGTGCTTTTAACGCTAGTCGAGCCCCCGTCAACCCCAGGCTCACCTGTTCCGGATCACTCTCTCGGCCCAAGTGAGGCCACAACACGATATGGGAGAAAACTTGCCGGACCATCGGGATATACGCATAATTATCAATAATAGAGATAATCTGGGTCATCCGGGCACGCGCCAGTGGATCTTCAGGCTGCAGGCTTGGTCCATCGAAACTTTCATCAATATACCGGGTGATGGCAGTGGTCTCATAAAGCACCACATCCCCAAGAACCAACGTTGGCACTCTCCTAAACGGATGAAGGTCGAGATAGCTCAGAGGCATGTCGTCAGCAAAGGGATTTACTTCCACTTGATCAAAAGCCACGCCTTTCTCAAGAAGGGCCATTTTAACGATACGCGTGTAAACGCTGTATTTTAATCCATGCAGAACGACAGTCATACTCCCTTCCTCTTTATCGCGTTTCTATCGGCTCCTACCAAATTCTTCGGATATCTTTTTGGCTGTTTTGGTGGCGATCTCTCCGCATTCGTCCAGAAGTTTCTGGTTCGCGCGATTTTCCGGCATAACAATACTGACGACACCGACGACAGATCGGTCTGGCGCATAGATAGGGGCTGCAGCCGCAGCTGCTTCGGCAATGCGTTCTCCGTGGGAAATACCGTATCCATGAGTATTGATATATTTAATTTTGTCGAGTAGCGCGTCCATGTTGGTAATGGAATGATCAGTGGTATTCGAAAACCCAGTCCCTTCCAGCATTTTTTCTAATTCAGCTTGGGTTTTACTCACGAGCAGACACTGACCGGCGGCACCGTTGAAGATGGAACCGCGAGAGCCGATTTCGAGGACATAGCGAACGGGTTGTTGGCTTGCCAGTGAATAGACAACAACTTGTTCCCCCCGCTCCTGTATAGACAGGCAAATGGTCTCATTCGTCAGACTACGTGCGTCTTCCATCGCCTGATGAGCACTATCGCGAAGGCCGTCGAGATCAAGAAGTTTGCGTCCAAGGGTGACCAGACCAAAGGATACACGATAACGAGCCTTTTCCTTGTCATAGGCAAGCAAACCTTCAACAGCCAGAGTGTTGGCAAGACGAAACACAGTAACCTTGTTAAGCCCCAGAATTTTAGTGAGCTCGCCAAGGGAGAGGCTTTTTTCGCCGCCTTCAAAGCACCTTAATACTTCTACCGCCCGTTGGACCGTTTGCAACGTGGAACCTGCGGCAGATTTTTTGTCGTCACCCATCAATCGGCTATCCCGAATTTGTTTCACTATTTGAAATGATTAAAACAAGGACGCATTTCCGTCAAGTCATTGGAAAACACTTAAGGTTTGAGGAGGCTTGAAGGTCAACACTCCAAGTCAACCTTCAAGCACAAATTTTTAAGCAGTCGACAGGCTTTTGTTTTTGCTTCTTCCCTGTAATTGACGGGCAAGCAACCAGCCGAACAATCCAAGACCTAAAACAAGAAGACCCAAGGACCAACTTTCGGGGAGTAATTGGCGGGCGGTACAGAAAACAAACAAGGCCGCTGAAGATCCCAAGGCAATCCCTTTTTCGGCTACTGTCAGTTTCCCGATCAAAGCCCCGTACAAGGCGGCTGTCAATGTGATCAGCGCAACGAAGATTGCTATCAGAGATGTAAGCGAGTCATAGACTGATACAAATTGAAGCGTAAGAACGGGGTTATAGACGATAAGGAAGGGAATAATAAATCCGGCAATAGAAAGCTTAAAGGCTTTGAAGGATGTTGCGAAATAATTCGCGCCCGAAATCCCCGCGGCGGCCAGTGCCCCCAAAGCGACAGGCGGTGTGACTGCAGAAATAATCGCATAGTAGAAAACAAAGAAATGCGCTGCGATAATCGGAACACCTAATTTGATCAATGTGGGAACTGCAACAATGGCCACCAAACTATAAGCGGCGACAGGCGGCACTCCGCAGCCAAGGATCAATGCCACAAACATCGTCAAAACCAGACCGATGACCATGTTTCCGGCACTGAGCATCTCAACCAGTCCCGCGATTTTTGCACCAAGACCGGTTGTGATCAACGTCTGAGAAATCATCCCAACGACACACAGAGAAATACCGATTTGAGCGCCGACTTTTGCACCTTCCGATAATTTACCGAAGATCTCTGAAAATTCAGGACGGCCACCGGGTCGAAATGGGCTCAAAACAATACAGGCAACAATTCCCCAAAGAGCGGCGATATTAGGGCTGTAGCGCATCAGAAGCGCTGTTGTCACAATGCCGACCGGGATCAGAAAAAGCGGCAGGCCGCGCAAGATCACGGAATAATCAGGTTTCTCCTTTGGTGCCTGAATATCGGAGGAGATTGAGACAAACTGCACACCGATGATAATCGCGACATAGAATAAAATGGCCGGCAGAATACCTGCGAGCATAATATCCGAATAGGGAACACCCACATAAAACGCCATAAGGAACGCCGCCGCCCCCATCACCGGTGGCATCAGCTGTCCGCCCGTGGACGCTGTCGCCTCAATCGCGCCGGCCATAGCTGGAGAATATCCCGCTTTTTTCATGTAGGGAATGGTAAAAGATCCAGTAATCGCCACATTAGCAACGGTTGCTCCCGTGAGCATGCCGATCAAGGAACTAGAGATAACTGCAGTTTGGCCAGGACCACCCTGCAATTTCTTTCCCGCCAGTTTTCCAATCTCATAGAGAAAATCGTTGATGCGCAGAATTCCCATGGCCGAACCGAAGACGACAAACAAAAAGATCTGATTTGCAGAAATCCCCAGAAACGTTCCGTAAACACCCGATAGCCCGATAGAAAGATAGGAGAGTATAAAATCCGTGTCGAATTCCTGGTGACTAAGCGGGCCGCCCAGATAATGACCAAAAAAGAAATATGTAATGAAAATCAACGCCACAATCGGCAGGGTCCATCCCCAGGCTTGACGGGTTCCCTCCAGCGACAAGGCGATCAGCAGGACACCAATGATCATGTCATCCAGTTCAGGAAATCCGACGGCTTCTTCCAGATGTTCCAGATTGACGCCCACATAGAGGGTCAACCCTAAACCGACGAAGACAAGAGAGAATTGAAATAAGCGTGTAAAAAGCGTGGTACTCCGGTTGGCGGCCCCCAGAAACACAAGACCAAAAATCAAGGTCAGATGAACATTTTGATGTTCAATACTGCCGAGCCTGAAAAAATAAACGCTGGCAAGATGGTACCCTGCCATAATGACACCGGCGAATAGATACAATCGATCCAACGCCACTTTCAAAGTGCCGCCACTTCCCGCACGCATAGACTTAACTCCTGATCGAGTATTTTCGGAATGAACTGCCTCCGGACGGAAAATCGATATCCACTTTGTCTGGCAGCACTTCTGGACAAAAAAGGAGACGCCCGGCCGAGTATTACCGAGCGCCCAAGGGATCTTATTTTACAAGACCAGCCTCACGATAAGCGCGCAAAGCCCCCGGATGAATGTCTTTTGCTTCCCAGCCATATGCTAGGGAGCCTTTTGACATCAATTTGCCAAGGGCGTGATATTCACTAAATCCATCCACATTTTGGATAATGAGTTTCGTTACCTTATAGGCGAGTTCATCATCCAATGAAGCGTAGCCAACCCAGGAAATCGGATCAAAGAAAACTTCATGTGGTTTATCCATTCCTGCAATTGCACCCGCTGGAACTGTCAATGGCTTGATGGACATGCCCGTCGCTGCAACTTTCTCAACAGCGGCAGTTCCCCAGGGGATGTGATAAAGAGTTTTACCCGTACCAAGCAATTCAACCGTCTGCGGGCTTGGTGAGAATTTGCCGGTGATCGGATCCGCATAACCGCCGATGATGGCGGCATCAACTGCGCCATCAAGCAGAGCCTGCGCCGCTTGCTTTGTGCCAAGGCGTTCTATATTTATTTTCCCTTTGAGTCCCCAACCAAGATCAATAATTTTCTGGGGCTCAATCGTCCACAGGATCTGCGGTGGACGACCCAATGCGATGGTTTTCCCGACAAGATCCTCTGCTGTCCGGATTTCTGGATCAAATGTGGCAAGCCAGACAGAACCAAGATTGTAGTTAGCGATCAATTTTGTCGTTTCGTGTTTAGTTTTGAACGGTTTACTTCCCTGTGTCGCCAGGTAATTTACACCTGTCGTAAAGGACATAATGGTGTTCTTCTGCAAGTCTTTACTGCGGGAGACTTTCTTTGCATTGAATACAAGACCCGGAGTTTCAGAGGAATTGATAACAATTTCCTTGGAGTGTTTCTTCGAGAGCTGCTCCAATGCATTTCCCAGCACATAAGATCCAGTCCCAAAAGGACCTGTCATCAGGCTGACCCCTTCAGCAGATTGAGCCGTTTGCGGAAGTGCGAGTCCAACTCCCATAACAGCCACAAATGCTGCAGCAGAATAATATTTGATCATTTTCATTTCCTTATCCTTCCCATTAAAAATATTAATTAACCGGCGATTAAATAACGCCTTTTTGTTTTAACTCTGCGATCTCTATTTCTGATAATCCAAGGTGATTTCCATAAATCACGGCATTATCCTGCCCAAGCGCAGGACCGGTATTACGGATATGACCGGGCGATTTTTTTAAGCGTGGAAAAACACCTTGCATGGCAATATCGCCAAGTTCAGCATCGGGCACACGAACCACGGCTTTCCTAGCCTGCATTTGCGGTGACTTGATAACATCTTCAATTGAATTGACCGGACTGACCGGCACATCCCCTGCCCTTAAAATACGCAATGCTTCATCGCGGGATCGCACCCGAAACCAGTTGGCAATTATGTCATTAAGTGCCTTTGCGTTTTCCACCCGCGCTGGATTGGAAATAAAAGCCGGATTTTCGCAAAGCTCCGGCAAGTCCATTGCTGTCGCACAACGCTCAAACACCCGCTGGGTCGATGCACTCATTGAAATCCAGTGCCCGTCCGCGCTTTTATAAATATTACTGGGTCCGGCATATTTGCTGGCACTGCCAAACCGCTCTCGCGATACCCCCAATTGATCAAATTCTGTCACTGAAAATTCCAGAAGGCGAAACATGGACTCGGCCAATGACGTATCAATTTCTTCAAGCCCCATGTCAGGGTTTTTTGCTCGCTTAACGCAGGCCAGCAAAACACCCAGAGCCCCAAACAATCCACCGACCGCATCAGAAATTGGAAAACCTAAATGCAAAGGCGGACCATCTTCTTCACCGCACAGATAGGTAAAACCCGAAAAAGCTTCGGCAACACGGGCAAATCCCGGCTCCCCCGCCATTGGCCCCGTTTGCCCAAACCCTGTGACCCGCAAAACAGTCAAATTTGGGTTGATCTCTTCCAGAATATCACTCGGGAATCCATATCGATCCAATGTACCGGGCCGAAAATTTTCAACCAGTACATCCGCCCAGGACACAAACTTACGGAAAAGCGCCCTACCCTCAGGTGTTCGGATATCCAGCGTAACGCCTTTCTTGTTCCGATTAGTCACTTTCCACCAAAGAGAAACACCATCCTTATGTGGCGGTAGATGACGTAAACCATCACTGCCATTGGGAAGTTCAATCTTTATCACTTCCGCGCCAAAATCTCCGAGCAACGCCGCAGCAAATGGGCCTGCAATAACTGTCGACAGGTCAAGAACCTTCAGACCGTCAAGTGGTGCAGAAGATGCAGCTTCCATTGAATTCCCTTAATAGTTTGTATTTCATTATTTGAAACATATAATCATTAAATGTAACGGTAACAAAGTAACTTTGCGCCGTCAATCCCTCTTGAACTGTTGTTGAAAGCGCCCGCAATTTTCATACATCGATATCGGTTGCCTAGAACCCATAGATCTTTGAAAAGATGACGGTTTTCTGTGATATTGATTGTCTGAGAAAATTTTATAAAAATGGAATTGGTGTCGGAAACTCTTCAAAAAACCATGCGGAGTAGCCCATCTGACATTATTTGGATTCAGATGTGACGGGGGTGGTTCGTGATGTATCTGGAGAAGATCAGATCTCAAACCTGATTAAAGGACGCCCTTATTTATAGTTTTTAAAGAAGCGCCTAACTGTCATGAGACAGACTTATTTTCGCATAAAAAAGAGGCCCCTGCGAACAGGAGCCTCTGTCATCATTAAAACGTTAATTCAGCCATTCAATTTCATGATGAATGGTATAGGCACCTAGACGATCGAGAATTTTGGCTTGTATATCCGCATCCTCATCGCCGGCCACACGAATGCGGGCCATCATTCCGTGAGTAGGGTCATTTTCAACAACCAACTCCATCTTTGGTGTCGGCGCCTCAATAGCGTCCAGTTCATTCTGGAAGACTCTCTTAATGGCATCTTCCCGAAGCGCAGGTTTAAAGATCTTGCCAACGCCTGTCAGCGGCATTTCATCGATCAAATGAATTGATGATGGATTTGCCGCCCGCTCTGAGATGCGTTCCCGGGCAAACTCCTGTAACTCTTCCGGTGTCGCCGTCATATCCGGCTTCAACTGAACATATGCGACAGGCATTTCACCGGTATAGGAATCCGGCCGGCCAACAGCTGCGGCAAGCTCCACGGATGGATGCTCATGCAAGGCTTCTTCGATCATGGAAGGGTCAAGATTATGACCGCTTCGAATGATCAGATCTTTTGCCCGGCCCGTCAACCAGATATAACCATCCTTATCGATGCGCCCCAAATCACCGGAATTGATCCAGCCGTCTCCGGCAAAAGCAGCCGCATTGGCGGCGGCCTGAACATATCCCGGCATGACGCAAGTCCCTTTCATGACAATCACGCCAATCTCGTCGACGTCTGCATCTCGTGCGATCTTGCCATTATCGTCAATCATAACGGCTTTGATCTCTGTATAAGGACCAGCAAGTCCAACAGAGCCAAACCGGACGTCACCGTCCCGTGGGTTCATACAAGTGAAGGAGGTTACTTCTGTCATGCCGTAACCTTCCAGCATTGGCACGCCGCTTTGCTTAGATATAGCTTTCAGGACTTCAACCGGGGCGGCTGATCCTCCAGTCAAACCGGAGCGCAATGAACTGATATCAGCGTCTCCAACAGGAATATTGATCAGGGCAGAGAGCATTGTCGGCACCGCACCAAGAATAGAAATCTTGTACTTGTCAACCAATCGCCAGTAGTTGCCGATCACCAGTGGGTCACGGAATCCTTGCGGGCTCGGAATGATCAGGGAAGCACCAACAAGAAGCGGCACAAGACCAGCAATTATTGAACCGCTGATATGAAAGAGCGGTAATCCTGCCAGCATATTGTCCC
>JAESPT010000423.1 GCA_016765515.1 Sneathiella sp.
CATTCTGTCTTACCTCTTCTTTGGCCTGGATCTAATTCTCTCCTTCGCCAATGGCTCTGAAGCACTGGCCCTGCTCGGCGATGAATATATGTCTCTGGTGATTTATTTCTCTGCCCTGTTCTTTATTTCGGCAATGCTGGGAGACAGTTTTCGCTGTCAGGGAAAAATTGGGGCGATGACGCTGATCACTTTGTTGTCCACAGTCTTAAATATTCTCTTTGATTATATCCTGATTATTGTATTTGAAATGGGTGTGGCTGGAACCGCCTATGCCACCGCGCTGGCGCAGGCAAGTGCCATTCTGGCAGCTTTGATGTATCAATATTCAGACGAGAACAGCCTGCACTTTAAACTGAAGAAGCTGTCCGGAATTTGGCACAATTGGGGAAACTACTTGGCGCTTGGTGCCCCATTAACCCTGACATATGTGGGAATATCCGTCATTTCCGGCAGTATTATCTATCAATTGCAAATCTGGGATTCTGAGACATATGAAGTAAGTGTTGCGGCCTACGGTATCGTCACCCGCCTGCTCACATTCGGCTATATGCCGCTTCTCGGGCTCACACTTGCCCAGCAAACCATTGTCGGCAACAATTTTGGCGCCAAAAACTGGGGCCGCACAACACAGTCATTGAAAATCTGTGTCATTACGGCGGCTATTTATTGCGCAATAATGCAGGCCGTGTTCTTCATCGCCCCCGCACAGATTGCCGGTATTTTTGTCGATGATCCTGCGGTCATCATGGAGACAGTCCGTATCCTGCCGCCGACAGCGAGTCTTTACATTCTCTTTGGTCCGCTCCTGATGTTTTCAAGCTTTTTTCAAGCGATCGGAGACGCCAAACTCTCCGCCTTGTTGGGCCTGACCAAAATTTATGTTTTCAGTGTCCCCCTGATCCTCTTTTTCCCTTATTTAGTTGGTGAGCGCGGTATTTGGTACGCAAGTCCAGTGACAGAAATGATTGCCCTGGTTCTTACCGTCGTTGTTCTCTATCAAACCCGAAGATCCAGTCAGGGCTGGACGTCATTTCTCGAGGCACGGGCTTAAGCCTGTGTCTTTTCAGTCCCGTCTCGGTCGCCAAAGATCCCGGTCCCAACCCGAACCGACGTTGCGCCAAACTGAACGGCAATTTCATAGTCACTGCTCATGCCCATACTGAGGTGTTGCAGATTATTTCGTTTGGCGATCTTGCCAAGCAGGGCAAAATACGGGGCTGCCTGCTCTCCTGCGGGCGGTATACACATCAAGCCAATCACATTTAACCCGTGATCTTCTGTGCATTCACGAATAAAGCTGTCTGCATCTGCCGGTGAAACGCCAGCTTTCTGCTCCTCTTCGCCGATATTTACCTGAACAAAAACAGGAAGATGGCGCCCAACCTCCTTCATTTCCTTTGCAAGAATGCGGGCGAGCTTTGGACGGTCAACCGTCTCAATGACATCAAACAAAGCCACGGCTTCTTTTGCTTTATTTGTCTGCAAGGGGCCAATCAAATGTACTTTCACATCGTTAAATCTGGCCTTTAAGTCCGGCCATTTCTGTCCTGCTTCCTGAACCCTGTTTTCGCCAAAAAGCCTGTGCCCCGCTTCCAGCGCCGCCACCACCCTGTCCACGGGCTGCTTCTTGGAGACGGCAACAAGGGACACCTGGTCAGGATCCTGTTTCCATTTCGTCGCACTTTTCTCTATTCGGCCCAGTGTTTCTTTCAGGTTTTTGGCGACGTCACTCATTTTTTTGCCTTTTCAAAGAGTCCTACAGGGAATAAATAGCTGATAGCAGAAGATGCGATTAAAAAAAACCTTTTGGAGCCTCTCAACGTTAAATGGTAGCGTTTGCCAATGCAATTACCTGTCGCTTTTTACTTTACCGATGACCAGCGCGATGCTGATCCATTGGATATAGCATCGTCCCTGCCCCAAGGCAGCGGTATCGTTTTTCGTCATTATAACAGTGAACAGCGTGCAGAAACCGCCATTTTATTGTCAAAAATATGCAAAAATCGCGATTTAACACTTCTAATATCTAAGACACCGGCATTAGCTGCGGCAACGAAAAGTGCTGGATGCCATATACCAGAATACTTAATTCAGCAAATTCCTCTGATGAAAATGCGGTTTCCCCGCCTTACCTTCACGGCTGCCTGTCACTCTGAACGTTCCCTGCATCTTGCCGCAGCCTGCAAGGCAGATGCGGCTTTCCTCTCTCCCATATTTCCCACAGCGAGCCATCCAGGAGTCTCCAGCCTCGGGGCCGTTCGCGCTGCCCTTATAAAATCCCGGGTGTCCCTGCCTGTATATGGTCTGGGCGGCGTCAATGTTCAGAACTGGCGGCAACTCTCCAGCTTGCAGTTTTCCGGATTTGGTGCGATCTCTACTTTTGAAGAACAGACGATCAACCCAATGAGATAAAAAACCTGCCGGTAGATAGCCGAACCGCTTCATCTGCTCATAATTAGTGCTAACAATTCGGTCAATCTGTTCTTTTGAGAGTTTTGCTTTCCATTGCCCGGTTTTTCCGGACCTGAAGAAGGCTTTACTATGCTGTGATTTTTCATCAAACCCGTCTCGTTTTTCCATATATTTCAATGCTTTGAAAGAAGACTGTTTGATCGCTTTAGATAGTTGCTTTGTGTCCGGTTGCTGCTGCAGAAAATTGATAATATTGGCAAAAGTTCAGGCCGGATGCTCGTGTAGATCCTCATATCGAACAGCCAAGACCGACACCGTCGGATTTAAAGTCCAATGTTCAACATTTTTTGTCCAGGAACTGAAAATCTGGCGGACCATTGTCTCTGTCGGTGCCGAACTTCCATTGGGATTATTTACAAAATCCACGGCCTTGTCCATCTCCAGACCAAAATGATCAGACACCGAAATTACAACATCCAACGGGTTGCGGATTATATAGATGGCCCCTTGCGTTACTGCAGGTGTTATCAGAGGAATATCAAAATAGGTGGAGAACAGATTATGGGTCTCGGCAAAAATTAAACCGTCATGTTTGGGAGGCAATATAAGCATGAGCACTGGGTGTATGAGCCATAATTTCAGCATCTGACAGCTCATTCACGGCCCTGGACGTCACTTGGGCGTAACTGCTTTTACTCGACCCTCCATACGTTGTCAGATCCTGCTTCGCGTCCTCTCCCCAGAAATAAGTGTTGAGAAACATTCTCACCCAGGTATTTCCCGATTTAGGATAGGAGGCCAACCAGACGATTTCTCCCATATATTGAAACCCTTGTTACTTTGGAAGATATCCGTGTTTTTTCATCTGATCATAATGGGCGTCGACAATTCTAGTAACCTGCTTGTCATTCAAAGCTGACTTCCACTGTCCTGCCTTTCCAGATCGAAAGAACGACTGGCTTTTGTCCGACCCTTCAACAAATCCATCCCTCTTTTCTTGAGCTTGCAACACCTTAAATGAGCTTTGCTTGATCGCCTTAATCAACCTGTTTTTTTTAATAGGCAGTTTTAGGAATTTACCAACAGACCCAAACGTTTTTGCTGGCTTCAAGAGCATGTCTTCATATCTGACAGTATGCAAATGGACCGGATTAAATTTCTCCCAACTCGCTGCATGATCTGACCATGTGCCATAAACTTGCGGTATTTTATGCTCATCCTCTGGGGTTTCTGCCTTTGGATTATTCATAAAATCAATCGCTTCATCCAGTGAATAGCCAAAATGATGTGCCAGGCTAATCACCACATCCAGCGGATTTCGAACCATAAAGATGGCGCCAACAGTCTCTTCCGCTGTAATAAAAGGGACACCCCAATTTGCTACCATTTTATTATGGGTTTTCACAAAAACGGAATCGCGCCTAGAGCTTGTCATAAGTCTCTGCGCTTTCGGGGTTAGTCTCATAAGCTGTTCGGGTGTTAAATCTGTCAGAGAGCCACCTGCAGCCCGTTCATACCAGTATTTCTGGCTATCCCCATAGGTAAATTGCGCCAGTTCATTAATATGAACCGATTCCGGTTTATTGAGAATGAAATTATGAAGAAAGGAACGCATCCAAGTGTTTCCCGATTTGGGATAGGATGCCAACCAGATTATGCCGCCCATAGTGACCAAGCCTATATTTGTATATTAGGGCCAATGTAAAGGGCAACTGTTCAGGCAATCAACCGTAAAAAAAGAAAAAGGGGCAGACAATGTCCGCCCCTAATCCAATTGGTTTACTAACCCTTCAAATTAGAAGGAGAGAGATGTACCAAGGAAGAAGATAGTTGCGTTTTCGCCTTCAGACCCGACACGGTCATTTTCGCCGTCCCAGTACTGGATACCACCGAATGCTGTGATTCCTGGGCCAAGTACATACTGACCACCGAGAACGAATGCATGCAATTCGCCATCAGATGTATCATCCATTGATACGCCAGCATACTGGAGACCAACTTTCCAAGGGCCCATACCATAGGTTACACCTAGGTTATAATCGTGGCGTTCAACGCCAGCTGCGCCGCCATCTTCGTCAGTAAATTTATAAGCACCACCAACTTTAAAGCCAGAAAAACCAACGCTACCACCAACAGAAATCTCTTCTGTATCACCTAAACCAGCAGTGTCTGTTGTGATGATTTCATAACCCAAAGAAGCAGCAACGCTAATTTCGTTGAAGCTGTTTACATAGTTGACTGCAACTGAGAAACCTTCGTTCTCGTCACCTTCAGCTTTGATAGGAGCATATGGGCTGGCAGCAACGGCAGTCGCTGTTGAACCAGTACCAGTTTCTTCATCAGAATCAGGTGTGAATGATGCACCGAGCTGGAAACCAGAGAAACGTGGTGTGAAATAAGTGATTTTGTCGGCGTCACTGATTTCATTTGTATAAGTAGATGGAGTAGTGAAACCACCTGCATTTGCATTTGGTGAGTTCAAACCCCAAGCAGGAACTGGAGATGGTGAACCGTAATGCATCAGATAAGAAGCAGAGTTTTCAGAACCCATGATTACCCGACCGAAAGAACCTTCAACATACATGAAAGTTTCGTCGATTTGGTCTGTAGATTCACGAGCTTCAAGCTGGACGTTCACACCGAACTCAAGACCATTGTCCAGAGTTGTTTTACCAGTGAAGTGAATTTCGCCTTCATGACGGATGTCTGTTGGAAGCTGATCGCCTGTATCATAGTCAGCGACGACGAATGAAGTCTGCAGGTAACCAGAAACGTTCAATTTGATTTTTTGAACTTCTTTTTTCTCAGCAGCGGATGCTACACCCATTGTGAGAGCACTTGCAGCGATCAATGCTGTTGTGCCTAGGATAAACTTTTTCATTTTGGTCTCCCCTCTGCTTAATTAAAAGCTAGAGAAATAGATTATTAAAAACGACGCAAGGCACGATGGCCCCGTTAGCCGAGGATGAGTAAAAGACGTTCTGGACATTCCGGTCAAGCGCTACCCCCTTGCTCCAATTCTACATTTGGAAAAACTGTGCCGAAAAAGTCACAACCTACCCGTCAAAACGACTCTTCAATCAGTTTCAAAGATTTATCTGCATACTCGACAAACCGAAAATTGTTCCAAAAAACCACAAGAAGCACGCTAATTGGACCAGATTCCTGCATCTAGTTCGCTTTCACATATTGTACCCAGCTATAAGCTGCTTTAGACTGCAGCCTAGCCGATGGGACACTCGTTTGAAACGTTCAATCGCCATGAGATATGTGAAGTTTTGAGGAATTAACTCTATGTCGTTCGTTCACCGTCCAGTAAACGCTTTATTGGTGATTATTGTATCGCTTTTTCTAACCGCCTGCGAAAGTAATCTTGGATCAGGTTCAAGCTTTCCGGAAAGCTCTCCCGATGGAGGAGTCCGTGAAAGTAAGGAAGCAGATCGGGATACTGTATTTGGAGATGGTGGCCTGTTTGGTGGAAGCAAAAGCCTACAAGATGGACAAGGCGGCGGCGGTATCGGTGTAAACGGATATCTGTGGCGCGCTTCCCTGGATACACTCTCCTTTATGCCCTTAACATCAGCCGACCCTTTTGGCGGCGTTATCATTACAGACTGGTATACACCCCCTGAATCCCCGGGTGAGCGTTTCAAAGTCACCGTCTATATTCTGGATCGCCGATTACGAGCAGATGGAATTCGTGTTTCTGCCTTCAAACAGAACCTGGACACAACAAACAACTGGATACCTGTTGAGCTGACACCAAAAACAGTGATCAATCTTGAAAACGCCATTTTGACCCGGGCACGTGAACTCCGTATCGCCAGAGAGGGTGACAACTAGTTC
>JAESPT010000424.1 GCA_016765515.1 Sneathiella sp.
ACATCTTGAGGGTTGACGAAAGTTGTCTTGATGCCGAACCGGGGCATTGTATGGGTTAGAAAATTATATGTCCCGCCATAAACAGACTGAGAGCAGACAATATGGGAACCAGCTCCCATTAAAGTTACAATGGCAAGATGCAGGGCAGCATGACCTGAGGCCGTGCAAATGGCTCCGATACCGCCTTCCAGACTGGCCAGACGCTCTTCTAAAACAGCCGTGGTCGGATTGGAAAGGCGGGTATAAATGTGGCCTGTTGTTTCCAAATTAAACAACGAAGCAGCGTGATCGGCATCCCGAAAAACATAGGATGTTGTTTGATAAATGGGAACTGCTCTAGACCCAGTTACTGGATCGGGGCGTTGTCCCGCATGAAGACTCAAGGTATCAAACTTGAGGAAATTCGGATCAGCCATACAAATGCTCCCCTGGTAAATATCAAAATGGAAAAACTTGGCGAAAGCTATACTGCCCCAATCGGAAGGTCCAGACTAAACCAAAGAGTAGACGCTATCATTTTTTTCGTAGGGGGATTAGTGGCGGCTTTTCAGGTTAGCTATTCTGAAATTAAAAGGGGGGGCTGCCCATAACAAGCGCCCCCTCCTGTTTTTTGTTACCTCAACCTGTCAGACTTGGCCTGATGGCGTGAATAAAACGCTGAATTGAATGGAGAGTCAAGACCGCTTGCCACAAAAATGTAACAATTTGGAGAAAATATAGTTCTTGACACGCGCAAACAAAAAAAGAGCCGCCATTAAAGGCGGCTCAAGTCAACAGGGAGGCGTCAAACAGATTGGATGAGATCCAATCGGCAACCCTAAGGTGGGCTGCTGATATATAATTTAGGAGCATTTTATTAAATTACAATTAACGAATACAAATTTTTCGAAAAACGATGCATTAATTTATAAATACTGGTGATTTCATGGTTTTGTTATGCAGCTCAAGTTGATTACACAAATAGTCTTTGTGCCAACTTGGGTCTCTATTGATTTATGACAAGCCTGTTTTCAGTCATGACAATGCGAATCGGTTGATTCAAGGAGGCGATAGACGAAAATTCACATGCAACCTATTCTCAATGGTCCTGAAGCAATTCGAAGGATCTGACAAAAATTATGACTTAAAAACGCTGCTCGCTGCTATTTGGGCTTTTTGTTTCGCCTTAATCAGCGACTCTGCTTTATCAATCTCATTTTTTAACTCGAGAATATAATCAGTGAGCTCATCAATGGACATCCGATCAAATGACGGTTTAACATGATTTAAAATCGGAATATCGTCCTCTACGCTTGCCATTCCTGCATTCCTTCATATGTTAGGGGCCTGATCCGAATTTCGGTGTGACGTGATGGGCGCCATGGAGTATTCATAATAGATAATAGCAGCGGTTCGGCTGAAGAAAATACAAAAACAAAATTCAAGTGGAGATGAATATGACTTCCTTGCCCGCAGATATGACTGCCATTGAAATAAAGGAATTTGGCGGACCAGAAAATCTGGTTCCCTGCAAACGACCTATACCAACCCCAAACCATGACGAAGTTTTAATTGAAGTGGCTGCTGCTGGCGTTAATAGACCAGACGTTTTGCAACGGATGGGCGGATATGCGCCCCCTCCTGGTGCGTCAGACATCCCTGGTCTTGAAATTGCAGGTGTTGTAGCCGCTGTTGGGCAAGGGGTTACAAAATACAAAGTTGGTGAAAAAGTTTGCGCTCTCGTTGCTGGGGGTGGATACGCAGAATATTGCGTGGCACCAGAAGCTCAGTGCCTAGACATACCAGACGGTTTTGACATGGTGAAGGCTGCCGCGGTTCCTGAAACATACTTCACTGTCTGGACGAACGTTTTTGATCGCGGACGCTTGCAGGGCGGTGAGACCTTTTTGGTTCACGGTGGGGCCAGCGGTATTGGAACAACGGCAATTCAACTTGCAAAATCTTTTGGCGCACGGGTTTTCGCAACCGCTTCTACGGACGAAAAATGTCGTGAAATAGAAACTCTTGGCGCTGAACGTGGCATCAATTACAAGTCTGAGGATTTTGTCTCTGTTATTGATGAACTGACCGATGGGCGCGGTGTCGATCTCATTCTGGGTATGGTTGGCGGAGAGTATATTCAGCGGAATATTACAGCCCTTGCTGTTGAAGGCAGGCTTGTCTACATCGCTTTTCTTGGGGGCGCCAAGGCCGAAGTAAATTTTGCGCCTGTGATGATGAAGAGGTTGACGATTACAGGTTCAACTTTAAGACCTCAATCCATTCAGGCTAAGTCAGACATCGGCCGCAGGCTTGAAGAAAAAGTCTGGCCTCTTCTGTCCGCAGGAACGGTTGCCCCTGTCATTGATAGTGTTTTTTCTCTCGAAGATGCTGCCAAGGCGCATGCGCGCATAGACGATTCTTCGCACATCGGCAAAATTGTGCTGGAAGTTCGAAAAAATTGAAACCGATAGTGACCGGTTTACAGCCTAGACTTTAGGTCTGTTTTCCGCCATATATGCTGGTATGTGAGTTATAAGGTTCCTATTGATGTGCGGGATCCTAATGAGGAGAAGTTATGTCGATGCCATTGATGCCAAAGGCTACCGCTGTTTGGCTGATTGATAATACAGCGCTGTCCTTTATTCAGGTCGGAGATTTTTGTGGATTACACCATCTTGAAGTGCAGGGCATTGCTGACGGTGAAGTTGCCGTAGGAATTGTTGGACATGATCCAATTTCCAACGGTCAGTTGACACAGGATGAGTTGGACAGATGTCAGAAAGATCCGAAAGCAAGATTGGAATTGAGTAAGCCTGTTGGCGATGTTCCGCAACCGAGGCGCCGTGGTGGACGGTATACGCCAGTCTCTCGCAGGGGGGATCGCCCCGATGCAATTGCCTGGCTGGTAAAATTTCATCCGGAACTTTCTGACGCTCAAATTGGCAAGCTCGTTGGTACAACCAAGACAACCATCACGGCTGTTCGGGATAAAACCCACTGGAATGCACAGTCGATCACGGCAAAAGATCCTGTCAGTTTGGGGATATGCACCCAGCTTGAGCTTGATGCTTCTGTTAAGAAATCTGCCCATCTTCGCAATGATGACGATCGGGGAAAATTGATGGAAGAAGTGGCCGCTGCTGTTGCTGCGGACGCTGCTGCTGTGCCGCTTACTGCTTACGAGCGCAAGAAGCAGCAAATGCAGAGAGAACAAACATACGATCCTATGGCGGAGGCTGAAGCGGTTTTCGGAAAGGCTGAGACTCCTTCTGAAGAAGATGACAAAAAAGCCGAAGCCGCTAAAAATCTTGAAGATCTATTTAAGTCTAAGTAGTGACTGAGATACTAAGCTAATATTGCAGACAGAAAGCCGTGAATTTATTTTCACGGTTTTTTTTTGGACTGATATCATCGAGAGCATTGCATTCTTGGCATAGGGGAAATAGGATTTTCTAAAAAACAACCATCCTTGCAGGTGGTGGGAAAATGAGAGGATGTATCGTTTTGGTAACCTATGAAGAAGATTATCAGAAATCACTGGCGGACCCTGGCGGATTTTGGGGAAAAGCTGCAGAAGAAATAACGTGGTACAAAAAATGGGACCGCGTCCTGGATAATGACAACCCTCCTTTTTCACGCTGGTTCGTCGGCGGAGAAATGAATACCTGCTACAACTGTCTTGACCGGCATGTGGAAGCGGGACGAGGTGATCAGGACGCCCTTATCTATGACAGCCCCATGACGGGCCAGGTTGAGAAATACACTTACAGGCAGCTCACTGAAATTGTCGCGCGTTTTGCCGGAGGACTTCAAAGTCTTGGCATCACAAAAGGGGATCGGGTTCTCATTTATATGCCCATGGTGCCCGAAGCTGCGATTGCCATGCTTGCTTGCGCCCGTATTGGTGCGATCCATTCCGTCGTTTTTGGCGGATTTGCATCAAAGGAGTTGGCAACCCGAATCAATGATGCGAAACCTGTAGCCGTGCTGGCAGGGTCTTGTGGTTTGGAGCCAGGACGAGTTGTTGAATATAAACCATTGTTGGATGACGCCATAGAATTGGCGACACACAAACCGTCTCATTGCGTCATTCTGCAAAGACCTGAAGCAAAAGCTTCCATGATTAATGGGCGGGATCATGATTGGAATGACCTGGCCGTAAAAAGCGCGCCAGTAGAGTGTGTTCCACTCGCGGCAACAGATCCTCTTTATATATTGTATACCTCGGGAACAACAGGTGTTCCCAAAGGCGTCGTCCGTGACAATGGCGGTCATGCTGTTGTTCTGAAATGGTCCATGAAGCATGTCTACGATATTGATCCTGGGGATGTTTTCTGGGCGGCATCCGATGTCGGCTGGGTCGTCGGTCATTCCTATATTGTCTATGCACCTTTGCTGAACGGTAGCACGACCATTTTATTTGAAGGAAAACCGGTCGGGACGCCGGACGCCGGAACATTCTGGCGTGTGATACAGGATCACAAGGTTAAATCCTTCTTTACAGCACCCACCGCTTTCCGTGCCATAAAACAACAGGATCCAGAGGGAAAACTCCTGCCAGACTATGATTTGAGTAGTCTGAAAATACTATTCTTAGCGGGGGAGCGAGCCGATCCTGATACAATCATGTGGGCGCAGGATAAACTCAATATTCCCGTTCTAGATCATTGGTGGCAGACCGAAACAGGATCGCCGATGGGCGCCTATTGCGCTGGATATGGTATCAAGCCAGTAAAACTTGGGAGCATCTCTCTCCCGGTGCCGGGATATGACATTCGAATTGTCGATGAAGAAAACCCGTCTGTTGAAAAGCCGGCCGGAGAAATTGGCGTTATTGCCGTCAAGCTACCTTTACCGCCAGGAACTCTGCCGACCTTGTGGCAGAACGATGACGGTTTCACAAATTCCTACATGAAAGACATTCCAGGATATTACAAAACCGGTGATGCTGGTTATGTGGACGAGGATGGGTATCTGTACATCATGGCCAGGACAGATGACATCATCAATGTTGCTGGGCATCGACTTTCAACAGGGGGAATGGAAGAAGTTCTTGCTAGTCATAAAGACGTTGCTGAATGCGCGGTTCTTGGTGCGAAAGATGAATTGAAGGGCCAAATTCCCATGGGGTTTGTCGTTCTGAATGCGGGTGTCTCGCGGGATGACAGTGACATCGTTAAAGAACTTGTAGCTCTGGTCCGCGAAAAAATTGGCCCCGTGGCAGCCTTTAGGCAGGCGATGGTGGTTAAGCGTCTTCCAAAAACCCGATCAGGGAAAATCCTGCGGGGTATTATGCGCAAAATTGCCGACGGCGAAGAGTATAATCCGCCAGCAACGATTGATGATCCGGAAATTCTGGATGAAATTACAGCATCGCTCAAACAAGCAGGTTATCCGAAAAACTGACAGAGCTAGATCACAGAACAAAAAACCCTCCTGCAATGCAGGAGGGTTTTAGAAGCACAATAACCAGAAGCAACCAGAA
>JAESPT010000425.1 GCA_016765515.1 Sneathiella sp.
GCCGTGTCTTTGGCTCGATCAGAAGCAATTTTCTGTGCAATGTGATTTGGAGAGACGTCCTTGCCATTGGCAACAGCGTTCAGGATATACGTCACAATAGGATCATCAGGCAGCACTTTATTGTCTGCAGTCTCTTTTGGTTCGTTTTCGTCTGTCGCCATTGTTAATCCTTGGGTTGCGGCCTATCAAATGCCCTATGGTAGGAGAAGATGGGCTTTTAGTCTCTTGTGTCAATAAATGCAAGTAAAGCAATTAGTAATGTGGTGGCTTCTCTGCGCCGCTGGACGCGGGCAGATTATCTTCCAGGCTAAGCAGACGGTCCTGGGCGGAGGAAAGCTTTGCTTTCAGGCGTTCTATTTCCAGCCACTGATTATTCAAAATGTCGCTCATATCCTGAACCATTTGTTCCTGATCCATTAATTTGAGCTCCAGGACCGTAAAGCGTTCTTCTGTTGTGTCACTCATGTCAAAATCCTCTATAGGCCACTGAGCTCTTGCGCCACCTTTTCAACTCGGTCCATCGCTTTATTTATGTTTTCCAGTGAATTGGCGTAGGAAAATCGTATATATCCTTCTCCGTCCGCGCCGAAACTGGTTCCAGAAATTGTCGCTACGCCGTGATCATCAAGGAGAGTGTCCTGCATATCCCGTGAAGATAGGCCTGTTTCCTTGATATTGGCAAACGCATAAAAGGCGCCTTTCGGAAGGGTGCAGGTGATCCCGGGCATCGTGTTTAACCGACCATGGATAAGATGACGTCTTTCATCAAAAGCAGCCATCATTTCATCAACAGGAGATTGATCCCCTGTAAGGGCCTCGATACCCGCATACTGGGCAGCTGCATTAACGCAGGAATGATAATTCACACACAACCTTGTGGCATACGGGACCAGTTTGTCCGGCCACAATCCCCATCCTAATCGCCAACCGGTCATGGCATAGGTTTTTGACCAGCCGTCCAGAACGATCAGACGATCGCGGATTTGGGGAAAAGAAAGCATGCTCACATGGGCGAGGCCGTCATAGGTCATTCGGCTGTATATTTCATCTGACAGGATATAGACATCTGGGTGCTGCTCAAGACCTTCAGCAAGTTTTTTAAGTTCTTTCTCTTCGATAACGCCTCCCGTGGGATTGGCCGGTGTGTTTAATATGATCAGCCGCGTATTCTCGTTGATCAGGGAGAGCACGTGGTCGGCATCAAATGAAAACCCGTTTTCCTCCAATAAAGGGATGGGGATAGGCGTCGCGCCTGAGTAGCGGATCATGCTTTCATATATGGGAAAGCCCGGGTTGGGATAAAGAATCTCAGCGCCAACTTCACCAAACATTTCGATGGCAAAGGACATGGTAACCTTGCCGCCGGGCATGATCAGAATATTGTCGGGATTAACCGCTACTTTTCGATATTTGAGGATATCCGCAGCCACGGCCTCTCGCAATTCAACAATTCCGTTCGCCGCTGTATAACCATGGTGACCTTCGGATAGGGCTCGAATTCCGGCATCAACAATCGGCGCGGGGGTGGGAAAATCCGGCTGACCAATGCCCAGATTAATAACATCCATGCCATCGCCGCCAAGTTTTGCTGCCCGGGCCAAAACATCAAAGGCTGTTTCTGTTCCCAGTTTCGACATTTTTGCAGAGATACCCATATTGCTATCCTAAACACTTGCGTCCAATGGAATGTGAAGATATGCCTGTTGGGACAAGTCACTGCAAGTAAAGATTGAGGCAGAAGATGGTAAAGGAAGCAAATAGTGTTCTGGCCGGATTTGGGACCACCATCTTTGAGGTGATGTCAAAACTGGCCATCGAAAATAATGCGATCAATCTGGGGCAGGGATTCCCGGATGAAGACGGGCCAGAAAATATTCGCGCTGAGGCCGCCAAAGAGCTGCTAGAGGGATCAAATCAATATCCTCCCATGATGGGAACACCGGAATTACGCCGGGCGGTTGCCGATCACAATCATCGATTCTATGGAATTGCTGTTGATCCGGATACGGATATTTTGATCACAAGCGGAGCGACCGAAGCGCTTGCCGATTGCCTGTTTGCCCTGATCAATCCAGGCGATGAAGTCGTTTTGTTCGAGCCCCTGTATGACTGTTATCTACCGCTCGTTCTCAGAGCGGGCGGTATTCCGAAATATGTGCGTCTTGACCCTCCCCATTGGGAGATCAATGAAGATCGATTGCGCGACGCTTTTTCTGAAAAGACAAAACTTGTCCTGCTCAATTCACCGATGAATCCGACAGGCAAAGTCTTCGATGTGGATGAATTGCAGATGATTGCCAGATATGTTCTGGAAAGTGATGCCTATGTGGTCTGCGACGAAGTGTACGAACATATTGTGTTTGGCCTTGTCAGGCATATACCGCTTGCAACCCTCCCGGGCATGGGAGAGCGGACCGTGCGCATTGGATCTGCCGGTAAGACCTTTTCCCTGACAGGATGGAAGGTCGGGTATGTGACGGGATGTACGAAATTAATTTCTCTCATTGCCAAAGCCCATCAATTTATAACGTTTACCACACCACCTGCCCTGCAAAAGGCTGTGGCGTATGGTCTGAACCGGGATGATGAGTTTTATGACAAGTTGCAGACATCCATGCAATCAAAACGCAACTATATGAAATACGGTCTTGAATCGATTGGATTTAAAACAGCGGATTGCGATGGAACCTACTTTATCAATGCCGATATTCGCTCCATTGGCTTTGACGGGACGGATGAAGAATTCTGCCGAACAATAACGATTGAAGCAGGGGTTGCGGCTGTTCCTGTCAGTGCATTTTACATGACAGAAAATGCTGAAACCAATTACGCGCGGTTTTGTTTTTGTAAACGCGAAGAGGTTCTTTCTGAAGCGGTTACAAAGCTAGGTGACTTTTTTTCCAAGATTTGAAGAAACATCCTTGACCGTTAATGCGATGGAGGCTAAATAATGCGCCTCTTCTATGGCGGGAGTAGCTCAGTTGGTTAGAGCGCCTGACTGTGAC
>JAESPT010000426.1 GCA_016765515.1 Sneathiella sp.
AGAGGGTGTTTGGTTTTCGGTGCAAAAGAGTCTCGATGCCGAGGAAATGAATAACCTCGTCCATATCAGGGGTCGGGCGGCTTGGTGATCGGGCCTTCATGCCATATTTCAAATTACCCAGCACACTATAGTGGGGGAACAGGCGATGATCCTGAAAAACGAAACCGATATTCCGATTTTGCGGTGGCACATTAATTTGGCGGATTTTGCCGTCTTCTCTTTTATAGAGGTGATTGTCGTTCAGGCGGATATGACCAAAATCCGGTTTTTCCAGACCGATCAGCATTTTTGCCAGCATGGTTTTTCCCGCGCCAGACGGGCCGAATAAAGCGGTGATGCCTTTATTGGCCTTGAACGAGATGTCTAGCGCGTAGCTTTCCAGTTTTTTTGATACATGGACGTCAAGCATGGTCTGTTCCCAATATCCGCTTGGCCGTTCGTCTGGCCAGCCATTCAGAGAAGGCGATGGTCACAAAGGCGAGAGTCACCGAGATAATAACAAGCCGGATCACCTGATCCTGTCCGCCGGGGATCTGCAGCAAGCTGTAAATGGCGATAGGCAGCGTCCGGGTCTCTCCGGGAATGTTGGAGACAAAGGTGATGGTTGCGCCGAACTCACCGAGGGCGCGGGCAAATCCCAACGTTGCGCCGGAAATAAGCCCGGGCGAAATCAGGGGCAATGTTATGGTCATAAAGACACTGAGCGGGGAGCGACCCAATGTGAGCGCGGCCTGCTCAAGACCGACATCGACATTTTCAAAGGCGGATCGGATGGACCGGACCATGAGCGGGAAAGCCATAACCGCCGTTGCAATAACAGCGCCCTTCCAGGTGAAGATCAGGGTGATGCCAAAGCTGTCGTACAGCCAGGCCCCAACCATACCCTGCCGTCCCAAAGTCACCAGCAGGAAATAACCGATCACCACTGGCGGCACGACAAGAGGGAGATGAATAAACGCATTGAACAGGGATTTGCCGGGAAAATTGCGGCGGGCCAGGACCCACGCACAGGCCATTGCAGGAAGAAGAGAGACCAGCACACACCAGCTGGCGACCTTCAACGACAGGAGGATGACATCCCATTCTTCCGGCGACAGGGTCATATGACTCTTCTATTCATTGTTGTCTTTTTTGCCATACATCTCTTCGGGGGAGATTTCTACGTCGCTGATAATATCAACGCCGTCCTTTGTTGCAGAATAAAAGAAACAGTTATGACGGCCCGTGTGGCAGGCCACCCCGTCCTGCTCCACCAGAAGCAAAATTGTATCACCGTCACAATCGAGACGAAAGTCAATCAGTTTCTGGGCATTTCCGGAACTCTCGCCTTTTCGCCATAAGGATTGCCGGGACCGGGACCAATAACAAACCCGGCCGGTGGCGAGTGTTTCCTCTATCGCGTCGGCATTCATCCAGGCCATCATCAGAACTTCGCCACTATCATGCTGCTGGGCGATTGCCGGGATCAGACCATCCTTATTATATTTCAGTAGTTTGGTGAGATTTTTATTCATTTTTTTCTCATATAACGGGTGTCATTTCGAGGCTGATTCGGAATCGATTCGAAAAATTTAGCGTAATTTAGCAATATTTTTACTATTTTGCTAAATTCAGCCGGTTAAAACCAGCACTTAAATCTTCAATCAAGTCATCCGTACTTTCCAGTCCGATATGAAGGCGGATAAGCGGGTTTGTGTTGTCCCATTTTGTTGCCGTTCGATAACTGGATGGATCTGCATAAATGACCAAGCTTTCATATCCGCCCCAGGAATATCCCATGCCGAACAGCTCCAGATGATCCATGAATTCCGCAACAGCTGCTTTCGATACTGCATTGAGACGGAAAGAAAATAGGCCGGACGCTCCGAGAAAGTCCCGTTTCCAAAGATCATGTCCCGGATGATCAGGCAAGGCTGGATGCAGAACTGAATGTACTTCAGGGCGGCTTTTCAGCCAATCTGCGACGAGAAGGCCATTTTCCATATGCTGTTTGAGGCGAACAGACAGGGTCCGCAAGCCCCGTTGTGCCAGATAAACATCATCGGGACCCGCTGTCTGACCAGTCATGTTTGCACCGGATTGTAGTGTCTGCCAGTGTTCTTCAGTGGTGGTTACAGTGCCCATCATCACATCGGAATGACCGACAATATACTTGGTCCCTGCCTGAATAGAGACATCGACGCCATGCGTAAAAGGTTTGTAGAAAAGAGGAGACGCCCAGGTGTTATCCATCATGACAATGACGCCGCCTTTATGGGCAACCTCTGCTATGGCAGGGATATCCTGCACTTCAAAGGTTTGGGAGCCGGGCGATTCTGTTAAGACAACCGCTGTATTTGGGCGTATCAGTTCGGAAATACCCGCACCAATAGTCGGATCATAATAGGTGGTTTCCACACCAAATCGCTTGAGTACATTGTCACAGAAGGCACGGGTCGGTCCGTAAACACTGTCCGTTACTAGAAGATGATCTCCTGTTTTCAGAAAGGCTTGCAAGGCACCCGCACAGGCTGCGAGACCCGACGGAAACACCTGACATCTGTAGCCCCCTTCAAGTTCTGCAACTGCATTTTCCAGGGACCAGGTCGTTGGTGTTCCTATGCGTCCGTAAGAGACGACCTGTTTTCCGTCGGCTCTTTCCTTGTGGCGCTGTTCCAACTCTGCAAGAGAAGAGTAGAGGATAGTAGAGGCGTGATAAACCGGCACATTAACAATGCCAAAATTAGTTTCGGGTGACCGGCCAGCGACAACAAGTCTTGTTTCATCTTTCATAGGGATCTCTGACTCCAGGGTGAGTGTTCTGCGGGTCCATGAATATAGGATTGCGCGAGAGGAGAAAAGAACGAAATTTTATTATCCATATCCTCATAATATCCACTAAATCACGCATAATCTGAAATTTTCCGTTGACGGGTAGGGCAAAAATACTATCGTCCATAGTTATGAAAACCATTGTTTGGGAAAAAGTGGTTTCTGTTGGACTGGACGATAAGTCTGGACCAACTCGCTTCAACAGGGTTGGAGCGAAATATTGACTATAAAAAAGACAGGAAGGTATTTTATGAAAAAGGCGAGCATTTTTGCTGTCGCTACAGCAGCTACGTTTTTAGCCGGTTCCGCATACGCAGGGACCCTGGACGATGTGAAAGCCAAAGGCTTTATCCAATGCGGTGTGACAACTGGTCTTGCTGGTTTTGCAGCACCAAATGATAAAGGTGTCTGGGAAGGGTTCGATGTTGATTTTTGTCGTGCTATGTCCGCAGCAATTTTCGCTGATCCGGACAAAGTTAAATACACTCCTCTAACATCCAAAGAACGTTTTACAGCATTGCAGTCTGGTGAAATTGATGTTCTTGCACGGAACACAACATGGACTTTTAGCCGCGACGTCAATCTTGGCTTTGAGTTTATCGGTGTGAACTATTATGACGGACAAGGCTTCATGGTTAAGAAGTCTCTCGACGTTAAATCAGCCACAGAACTTGATGGAGCTCGTGTCTGTCTTCAGGCTGGTACAACAACCGAGTTGAACCTGGCCGACTATTTTGCCTTAAAAGGCATGAGTTATGACTCTGTGCTGTTTGACAATGCAGATGAAGTTCGTGAAGCATATTTGAAAGATACATGTGACGTCTATACTACGGATCAGTCTGGTCTGTATGCGCAGCGTTCTGTTGTCCCTAATCCGGATAATCACATTGTGCTTCCAGAAATCATTTCCAAAGAGCCTCTTGGCCCACTTGTTCGCCACGGCGACAACAACTGGGGTGACATTGCTCGTTGGACACTGAACGCTCTGATCATTGCGGAAGAACTCGGTGTTACTCAAGCCAATCTTGAAGAAATGAAATCCAGCAAAAATCCAGCAGTTGCTCGTTTGTTGGGCGTCTCTGGTGATCTTGGTTCGCAACTTGGCCTGAAAGCCGAATGGGCCGCAAATGCTATCGGCTCTGTCGGTAACTATGGTGAAGTCTTCGAGAAACACATTGGTATGTCCACTAACCTCAAAATTGAACGTGGTCTTAACCAGCTTTGGAACAAAGGTGGTATCCTTTATGCACCACCTGCACGCTAATAAAGATTAGCTGACTGAGAGGAGTGTGTGTCTTACCCAAGACACGCACTCTTTTTGTTTAGTGAGTGTTCACAGCTACTCCCGGAAGGAGCCACCTCATGACTGTTGATGTCGCTGGTCAACGAGGAGCTGGAGATAGCATGTGGCGAGACCCGAAGGTACGGGCCGTACTTTTTCAGGTTCTCGTTATAGCGTTATTCCTTGCTTTCGTTTTATATATTGGCAGTAATACTGCCGCTAATCTGGAAAAACGTGGGATTGCCACGGGTTTCGGATTTCTTTCTCAACCCGCCGGATTTGGTATCGGTGTTGTTCTATTTTTGGATTATAACGCCCAAACTTCAACCCATGGTGATGTCTTACTTCTTGGTATGATCAATACTATGGTTGTTGCCGGTGTCGGTATCGTTCTGGCAACCCTCCTCGGGTTTACGTTCGGTGTTCTGCGATTATCGCATAACTGGATCATTAGTAAAATCGCATATGTGTATATCGAGACCGTTCGGAATATACCCCTATTGGTTCAACTCCTGTTCTGGTATTTCTCCGTTCTCACTGTCTTGCCACTCGTTAAACAGAGTGCTAATTTTGGGGACACCCTCTTTATCAATCGGCGTGGAGTGTATTTCCCAAGTGTGGTCCCTGAAACAGGTTTCTGGGTTGTCCCGGTTGCCTTTATTTTGGGTATCATTGGGTGTTTTCTTGTTGCCCGGTGGGCACACAAGCGCCAAGACACGACAGGGCAACAATTCCCGGTATTCTTTGTCTCACTCGGGTTGCTTTTTGGGTTGCCCTTGCTCGCTACTTTTGCGATGGGTGTTCCCATGAGCCTGGAATTTGCAGCCCTCAAGGGTTTCAATTTTCAAGGCGG
>JAESPT010000427.1 GCA_016765515.1 Sneathiella sp.
GTTCGGTCCGATTATCGCACGGCGTTCCCCTTTTCGGATATCCAGGTTTACCCCACGAATAATTTCAGCGAGACCAAAATTCTTTTGAACATCCTTCAATTCAATTGCAGAAGTCATGATGATGCTCCTTCATTTGACGTTTGCGGTGCATTCGCGGTATCCCACGCTTCACGTAATTGTGACACTTGAGATTTAGCGAAGAATCCTCCCGAAATCGACATGCCGCAAACAATTATCCAGGGAACAACCGTGTGAGTATCAAACTCGATACCAATCAAAGACATCATTGTCTCTCCAACTGCGGCAGAGCGAACATGATGAACTGTTTCCAGAAAACCGGCCATCCCTGCAACCATTATAGCCGAAGGCACACCGATACGAAGGTACGGAACAAACAAGCCGCTCATTCTTTTCATTTTATACGCCGGTATGTGCATCGCGATCAGACCTGTCAGTCCTTGCGGTACATACATCACAGTAAGCACAAACAACAGCCCAACATAGAGCTGCCAAATTTCTGTATAATTACTGAGAAGTGTTTGAAGCAGTGTGAAAATCACAGCACCAACGATGGGTCCAACAAAGAAACCAACGCCGCCAATATAGGTCATCAACAAAACCACACCGGATGTCAAAGCATTCAGATTTTCTTCAGTAACAATCTCAAAGTTAATGGCAAAGAGCCCGCCTGCTATGCCGGCAAAAAAACCTGAAGCGCAGAAGGATACCAACCGTACCCTGACCTGACTATATCCAATAAACTCTGCCCGTTCATCATTGTCGCGAACAGCATTGGCCATTCGTCCCATAGGCGTACGGGAAAACAGATACATCAATCCAATTGTAATAAAAGCCCAGCCAGCGATCAGGTAATAAACCTCAATATCCTGGGCAAAATCAATACCCAGGATCTCAGGCCCCATAGTACGGTCACCCGTGACACCCTCTTCACCACCGAAGAAAGCGACGAAGATCAAGGAACAGGCGGCAATAAGTTCACCGACCCCCAATGATATCATAGCAAAGACCGTTCCTGCCCGCCGGGTAGAAAAACTACCGATGATAAAGGCGAAAATAAGCCCGATAATACCACCGAAAATGGGAAGAATGAACATCGGTAAAACGACGACTTCTGCTTCGACATAATTCATGAAATGGACGGACATAAATCCGCCAAGTCCGAAATAGACAGCATGGCCGAATGAAAGCATCCCGCCTTGCCCCAGCAACATATTGTATGCTAAAGCAAAAATTATGAAGATACCCATTAAGTTCATCGTATAGACAGCAATGTTGCTGCTAAAAATGTAGGGCAGAACAATCAAACCAATAGCCAGGAAGATCCAGGGGCCAAATCGTTTGACAAAGGGGACCGATATTTCATCGGTTTGTGTGTTTGTAATTTCACTCATGATTCACGCTTCCCGAACAAGCCCGTTGGACGGAAGATCAAGATTAAGACCAACAACAGATAAGGCAGAATTGGTGCAACCTGCGGCAATGACAAAGTCCAAAGATCCCGGAGTGCACCTTCGCTATCCGGCGTGATATTCAAGACACTGAGAATATCACTTACTGAATAATCCAGCGAAATGGCGAATGTCTGCATAAGACCAATAATAAGAGAGGCAACGAATGCACCGCCCAGGGAACCCAGACCACCAACGACGACAATAACAAAGACAATACTACCAAGGACGACCGCCATTCCCGGGAATGTGGTCAGTGCAGGCCCCGCGATAACGCCAGCCAACCCGGCAAGGGCGCAACCAACACCAAAGACACCCATAAAGACAAAAGGCACATTATGTCCCAGCATCGCTGTCATATTGGGATGACTGATCGCCGCCTGGATTATCAAGCCGATACGGGTCCGTGTCAGGACCAGCAATAAGGCGATACAAATGGCGATCGAAATAAAGATCATAAAGGCTTTATAGGCAGGGAAATCCTGGCCAAAGAATGTGAAAAGAGCGAATTGTAGAATTTCAGGCTCTTGGTATGCCTTCGTTTCTTTACCCCAGATGAACGAAACGACTTCTTCAATGAGGAAGGCAAGACCGAATGTGAAAATTAGCTCGGCAACATGTCCCCATCGATGAACATATCGCAACCCGTATCTTTCAATAAGCGCGCCCAAAACACCCACAAGGACTGGCGCAATGATCAAGCCCGGCCAAAATCCGACATATTCGCTGATCGTATAAGCGAAATAGGCGCCCAGCATATAGAAGCTGGCATGCGCAAAATTTAAAACACCCATCATTGAAAAAATGAGCGTTAGCCCGCTTGCGAGCATAAAGAGCAATAGCCCCGTAACAATCCCGTTCAAGAGGGAGAAGAATATCAATTCAAACATTGGTTGAATCTCTTTCACACGTATTCAGGAGGGAACAGATCTTTCGTCTGCTTAAATAGGCCGCCCGGCAAAAGTCGGGCGGCCTACAATTATCCAGAGATTCTGGTTTTTTAGCTAGGACGTTTCATCTTACATGTCGTTGGCAAAGCAGCATCCGATGCCGGTACTGATTTTTCAACAAGCAAACCAAATCCTGAATTGTCAGAGTCAAAAGTGATATTTTCGTCCGTGTGAACGGAAATATGAATTGGCTGCAACATCTGATGATCTTCAGCCCGCATGACAATTTCTTCGCCGTGCAACGTTGTGAACTTCATACCTTCCAAGGCACGAGCAACGTCTATAGGTTTGTCACTTCCTGCTTTTTCAATGGCAGCTGCGAGCATCTGAATAGTGTTTACAATGCGGAACTGAGAGATATCTTTATCTGGATTTTTCGCTTTAAAGCCAGAGTGATACGCTTTGTAAGCTTCAGTTCTTGGTGGGTTCAATGGACCTTCATGCACGAGACGGATTTTGTTTTTGCCGCCTGCGCCAATCGTCTTTGTAATACCATCATTGGCTGCATAGTAAGTGTAAATCGGAATTTCAAGGCCCGTATCACCGATCGCTTTACCAAGACCAACCATATCTGCACCCCAGTTACCTGTGATCACAGCATCTGCACCGGAAGCCCGGATTTTTGTTGCATATGGCGTAAAGTCTTTCACTTTTCCGATTGGATGAAGTTCATTACCAACAATTTCAATGTCAGGACGTTTTTCACCAAGGAATCTAACGGCAGCAGCAGCTACAGCCTTACCGAAAGAATAATCCTGCCCGATGAGGTAGATTTTTTTGATATCAGTATTTACTTTGATAACATCAGTCAACGCATTCATTTTGATGTCTGCATTGGCATCAAAACGGAAATGCCAGAAATTACATTTAGCATTGGTTAGAACAGGATCAACCGCGGAATAGTTCAAGAACAAGGCGCGATTATCTGGATTACGTTTGTTGTGCTTTTTAATAGCATCGGTCAAAGCATTGGCAACACCGGAGCTGTTACCCTGAGCGATAAAATGCACGCCTTCGCCAATTGCACGTTTGAACTGGATAAGGCTTTCCTTCGGGCTCATCTTGTTGTCATAGGCAACAATTTCGAACATTCTACCGCCCAAAACGCCGCCTTTTTTATTAACTAGTTCATCGACAGCATAACGAAACTGTTGAAGACCACTGGAACCGGTTGAAGCAAATGGACCCGACAGCGGATCAACAAAAGCAATTTTAATTGTTTCAGCCGCTTGCGCTGTAAATGCTGACAAAGTTGCCAATGCAGCGCCTGCTAAAATCATGGATCTAATTTTCAATTCTTCCTCCCTTAGGAATAATTTATTCAATTTATCTGCTTAGTCCGTCTTTTTTATTATGCGGGCTGATAACAACAGACAGGTCTTATAGAAATTGATTTCCCGGCTGTGTTTATGAGCTTACTTCTTAGTTTCTTAATTCACCCAACTTTTTGTGACCTAAGCTACAGCCAGTATAATTTTCATTTCTCGAATAATTCAACATAAAAAATCACACTGCAATGTCTAATATTTAGGCAAACCGTGCCTATTTTTTAACCATTCGGTCTGAGCTAATTTCATTAGAAACTTCTGATAATATTTAATAACTAATTGAAAAGTATAAATTTTTATTAAAACGAACGTTCTATATTAGAGTGAATTCTGCCACTTTCTAAAGAAGAATTACCGGTTTATAATCTCACTAAAAAGCACAAATCAATCTTATTACGGGTATACAAAACGACTCTCACTCGAATAAATTACGCCATACAGTAAGAAAGTTTGAACCAGGCACCACAAACAGATAATGTGAACCTTTATTTAGGGTATCTGGCGCAACAAAATAGCAGAGATTCATGAAGTTAAAATCGAAAAAATTGATCCTCTTGGCCATTGGATGGTTATTTGTTGCTGTGGGCGCAGTGGGCATTGTTCTGCCCGTTCTCCCAACAACTCCCTTTCTCTTGATTTCTTTATGGGCCTTTTCTCAATCGTCGGACCGGTTTCACGACTGGCTTTATACTCATCGTGTTTTTGGCCCGCCCCTTCAAGACTGGTCCAATCACGGCGTCATACCGCTCAAGGCGAAGGTCATTGCCATTACATCTATGGCAACCAGCGCAACTTTGGTAATCCTGCTTTCCAAAATTCCGTGGTACGGCCTTGTCGGAATGCTTGCCCTCATGTCCGTGGGGGCAATATTTGTTCTCACCCGCCCCAGCAGACGTAGAGCGAGCGAGTGATTTATATTCCGACTTACGCTTTGATGCGAGCCAGTCGTTTGGTCAGCATGTCAAAGAAACCGTCCACATCCAGGTCATCGCAAATATAGGCATTGGGTTCCTTCTCTTCGATGCCCCACCAATCGGCCAGGGTATTTCCCATGGTCAACTCAGAGGCAGTTTCAATATCAAGATGCACGCGGCGTCCTTTAAACAACTCCGGGTCTATCAGATAGGCAATGACGCAAGGATCATGCAAAGGTCCCCCGTCAAATCCATAGCGGGTCATATCAAAGCGATTAAAATAGTCCAGCATACCGCCGCACACCTCTCCGACGGGGGAATTTAAATCCTTCAATTTTTGCAGCCGCTCCGGTGTTACAAGAGCTTTGTGAGTGACATCAAGGGGCATCATCACAAATTCAACACCAGCATCCAGGACCACTTTCGCCGCATGCGGATCAACGTAAATATTAAATTCAGCAGCCGGTGTTGTATTGCCAAGCTCCTTGATCGCGCCGCCCATACACACGATTTCTCGGATTTTTGGGATGATTGTCGGCTCTTTCATCAAGGCCAGCGCCACATTGGTCATGGGACCAATCGGACAGATAGTAATTGATTTGTCCTCGGCAGCAAGGCAGGTATCAATGATAAAATCCACGGCATGGCCAGCCTGCAAAGGCATGCTTGGATCTGGAAGATTAGCCCCATCCAAACCTGAATTACCATGGATCCATTCCGCTGTCACCAATTTACGAAAAAGCGGCTGACTTGCCCCTGCAAATATTTTTACATCCGGCCTACCCGCCAATTCGCAGATCCGGCACGCATTACTTGTTGTCAGGGCAAGCGGCACATTTCCCGCTACCGTCGTAATCCCCAGCAGCTCTATTTCTTCTTCAGACGCCAACGCGAGCAGAATGGCTATCGCATCATCCTGACCGGGGTCACAATCCAATATCAATGATCTTTTTGTCATAACCGTAAACTCCAGACAGCACCCTATTCTGTCAAGTTTTCATTGCCGCTTGAAAGATCTAACTCATAAAAATTTGCGCACGTTCTCTGGATAGAAATCCTGACAAGATTTGAAGAGCACGCTTTAAATCTTCAAACTTTTCAACACCCATTAGGCAGACCCGCACAGAATGCCCCTCCATCTGTCGGCTCATGACAAATCGTTCACCGCCAAGAAGAGAGATCCCTTCACCCCGTGCCTGATCTATGAAATCCGAAGCCCCCATATCAGACGGTATCTTGATCCATAAATGTGACAGAGAAGAAACTGCGTTTATTTGAGAGTTTGTCAGCCAAGGTTTTAACTCATTTATTGCAAAAGAAAAACGCCGGTCACACTCCACCATCAAATCCTGCTGATGATCCTGAATAATTTCTTTCTCTAACAGATAGTTGACTATATCCAGCGTGATAGGGGACGTCATCCAGTTAATCGCCGTCATCCTGGTTGCAAATCGCGCAACAAGATTATCCGGCACCACAAGATATCCCACACGTAATCCCGGGCTGAAAACTTTAGAAAAACTCGTTAGATA
>JAESPT010000428.1 GCA_016765515.1 Sneathiella sp.
AGAGCGACAACATGGCCGCCCACATCTTTACCGGTTCCCGCTTCAATTGCGGTATTGATAACCGATGCTGCCAGGCCTATGCCACCGCCAAAAACACCGCCGCCTATTATCCTTGAGCCGGGGCTTATTTCATCGCCTGTCAACTCGCGGTAAAGGGTCGAAATGAACGGAATATGTTGAAGCGGGTTTATAATGTCGAGAAAGTCGTCAAATCCAAAACCATCCTCACCGAAGAGAGCCATATCTTTCTCTTCCGCTGCCGCCAGGTCGTCCTCATTACCGGATTGTGCGACTGACTTGGCTTGATACGTCGGAAAATTGTCCCCGCCTGGAAGGGCAGACTCTAAATAGGAATATTGATTGGTTGTGACTGACATAATTATCTCCTGACTTAATTTAAGCAAGGACTGTGCCAGAAAATTTATTGAGTTTGCGGTGGTTTTCGGGATCAAATGCGACCAAAAACGCCCGGTCCGGAAAAAATTGCCGGGGATTAGAGAATTGTTTTCCCCTAATATATATTATAAATAATGTCCGCTTCGTTTGCGTTTTGTTGCCAGATACAATTCATTATGGGTGTTGGACGGAAATTTATGTTCCACCCGTTCAGTTACCTCAATTCCGCATCGCTCCAACCCTTCAACTTTTTCCGGATTGTTGGTCATGAGGCGAACCTGTTTAAATCCCAGATGACGGAACATTTCTGCTGCGGGGCGGAACACCCTTTCGTCGGCGTCAAAGCCAAGCCGCTCATTGGCATCAATGGTATCAAATCCATCGCTTTGTAATTTATAGGCCCGTAATTTATTGATCAGGCCAATACCGCGCCCCTCCTGGGCAAGGTAGAGAAGGACACCAGCCCCTTCCTTCTGGATAGCTTTGAGAGACCCCCTCAGCTGTTCGCCGCAATCACATTTTAACGATCCAATGAGATCGCCAGTAAAACATTCCGAATGTAGTCTGGCGAGAACCGGTTCATGGCGGTTAGGATCACCGACAAGGATTGCCAGATGCTCAAGGCCGCCATCAAGGGGTCTAAACGCTTGAATGCGAGTGTTTTCAGAGGCTTGCAGAGGAACATTAGCGACGGCAACCGGGCGAAGGCCAAACGCCGAATTTTCATCATAACCAAAAACTTCTTCTGCAGTGACAAGCAACAAATCCTCTTCTTTCGCTAAAACAGAAGGATCGATGGCGGTTAATTCTGCGACAATGGTTGAGGGGAGTAACCGTCCCAGTTTCACCAGCTTGATAGAGGCGTCATAGACATCTGAAATTTTGCCTTTAAGGCGTGTGAATGGCCCGCGAAACGGTTGATCCAGGTCATGGGTCGCATCAGCAAGGGCGCGCATGAGCGGCGCATCCATCCAGCGATCAATGGAGACGCGAATGGTTTTCTCTCCCGTTGGCTTGATATGAAGCACATTTGCCCGGTGAGAGGTTAATGTCAGGCAAGGGTCCGTTCCGGCAAGAGAGGCCAAATTCGCCACTTCTTCATCAAAGGCCATTTCGGTTGATAGAGCAACAAGGGTGGTTTCATCAGACTGGATAATAACGGGAAGTCCGCGGCGCAGATCTGCAATCGCCCTGTCTACATTACGCAGAGCTTTTCTTAAGTCGGGTTGATTTACGTGTTTCATCATCAATTACTTGGCCAAACATTTATCGGTTTTTCATTGGTTTTAGCAGTTTGGATTGGAAATCGCCAAATGTTAAAAACACTTGTTGGATATTCTCTTTAAAAGATCTTGCACCCCCTCTTAAGATATAACACTCTTGTGTCTATACCTGTCCCGTCAGTCACTTCTGCGTGATAGGCAACATCATATGCAGCCTTGAACCCTTGAATCAGGCAAAAAGGTTCAAATTTATAGAGAATGCAGATACGGATAGCTGACAGTTTTTCAGATTGTATTCTGTGAAAGAAAATTTGGATTGGGAGACAGACTATGTCGGGTGTTAAAAAAATTCTTCTGGTGGATGATGATGAGAGTCTTCGCGAAACTCTGGCGGAGCAGCTGGATTTGCATGAAGAATTTGCCACGCAACAGGCGTCTTGTGCCGCTGAGGGGTTGGAAATGGTCAAAAACAACCATTTCGATCTGATTCTTCTGGATGTCGGTCTTCCTGATATGGATGGTCGGGAAGCGTGTAAAATCATGCGAAAATCCGGATCCCGGGCTCCGGTTATCATGTTGACGGCACAGGATAGTGACAGTGATCAGATCCTGGGGCTGGAATCTGGCGCCAATGACTATGTGTCAAAACCGTTCAAGATCGGTGTATTGCTGGCGCGTATTCGGGCACAACTTCGCCAGCATGAGCAAAGCGAAGACGCGATTTTCACAATCGGTCCGTATAGCTTTCAGGCCGCCAAGAAAATGCTCATTCAAAAAGATGGAGGTCAAAAAATTCGCCTGACCGAAAAAGAGACAGCCATCTTGAAATATTTGTATCGTGCTGGTCAGAAAGTGGTCTCTCGCGATATCCTGCTCAATGAGGTCTGGGGTTATAACGCGGGTGTCACAACCCACACCTTGGAGACCCATATTTACCGACTGCGCCAGAAAATTGAGGTGGAGCCGTCTTCTGCAACGATTTTGATCACGGAAACAGGGGGCTACAGACTGGCCCCTTAGGCTCAGTCTATCAGGCGTTTTGACGCAGGATTTGTCCGGCCAGATACAGGCTGCCGGCAATGAGCAGGCGGCAGGGCTGGCCAGCAAGACGCGGGATCAGCATATCCAGTGCTTCCTCTATCGAGGGCGCTGGTTTGAGGTCGATTCCCGCGGCATTGCCAATCTCGGCAAGTTCTTCCGCCGATGTAGTCGCTGCCTCGCCTGGTATGGGAACGGTGATCCCCATGTGAATGAGGGGCTCAAGTTTTCTGAAAAAGGACAGTTGATCCTTTGTATTAAGCATGCCGCAAATTAAATAAGTGGGTTTGGGATCGGTTTCATCCCAGTCTTGAAAACTCTTGGCGATTTGTGCGCCCGCAGCCTCGTTGTGACCCCCGTCCAGCCAAAGGTCGACGTTGGTGGGCAGTCGCATGACAAGGGGGCCTTTGGTTAAAGGCTGCATTCGTGCTGGCCAA
>JAESPT010000429.1 GCA_016765515.1 Sneathiella sp.
ACAGGATGAACATCAGAAAACCAACACCGATCAGCCCCTGTATGGATAGAACGCGGGCTTTCAACGTCGACGGCAAATTCCGTCCAAAGACAGCAACCGCCCCGCCAAACAACGCGAGAATCCAGACCCAAAGAAGCAAAGATCCCTCATGATTTCCCCAGACACCACTTATTTTGTAGAGCATCGGCTTCAATGAATGGGAATTACTAACCACATTCAATATGGAAAAATCACTGGTTACATAGCCAATCGTCAGGGCAACAAAAGCGGTTGAGATGGTCAAAAACTGAACGATCGACGCACTGCTGCCAAAACTCATCAAAGAAACGTTTTCCCGTGCAGCACCGACCAGGGGCAATACCCCCTGCAATACAGCGACAACAAGGGCCAAAACAAGGGCAAATTGGCCAATTTCAGCAATCATTGTTTTTCACCTTTCGGCTGCCATTTGCCAGCCTTTTTCAGGCTTTCAGCGACTTCAGGCGGCATATAATTTTCATCATGTTTGGCTAAAACATTCGACGCAATAAAAACGCCCTGCTCATTAAGCTGGCCTTCGGCGACAACCCCCTGGCCTTCGCGGAACAAGTCAGGGACGAGGCCGCGAAAAACTACAGGGACAGTTTCAGCAAGGTCTGTTACTGAAAAGCGGACTTCAACGCCGTCCTTTATGACACTTCCCTCTTCAACAAGGCCGCCCAATCGAAAATTTCTGCCGGCAGGGATCGATTTTTCTACAAGATCAGAGGGGC
Organism: Sneathiella sp.; assembly: GCA_016765515.1. GTDB lineage: Bacteria > Pseudomonadota > Alphaproteobacteria > Sneathiellales > Sneathiellaceae > Sneathiella. The sequence continues at coordinate 753 of JAESPT010000429.1, forward strand.
TGTGGAAAAAGACCAGACTATCTTCAAAGGACATGAGGACAAGCGTGGCGGCCAGACCGAGAACAGCCATTCCCGCAACAACAAAGTAGAGGCGACGACGTTTACGGGTCATGATGCAGCGCCTTCCTTCGTCGATTTATTCTGTCTACGTGTTTTCCGATTTTGTTCCAAGGGTATCAAATCCGCCTCTATCCGATGTAACCGACGCAAGCTAAAGGCAACAAGCAAGATGAGGACAACAGCGGATATCCCGTAAGACGGCCAGATAAAGGCTCCATAGCCACCCATACCCAGAAATTCAGTAAGTGTTGTCATTCGTCATCCTACTAATACAGACCGAACTCAATAAGAGTAAATCCAATATATCGTATTGCCACCCAATTTCCAGACCAAGAGCGGCTTCATGCGTCACAATGCCGCGAGGCAGGCTTTAGACAACTATTTTAGTCTTCAAGCTGGACGAGACGCATCATTCGTAACCGTCTATTGAGAATTTCAGCTTTAACCCGAATAATAAAAACCGTCACAAAAAGGCTCATATACGCGGTCCCCATAATCAATAAGGGAGTGAGGATAGAGCTATGTATTTTCGGCCCGTCCATAGTTGCCACACTTGCCGGCTGGTGCAACGTATTCCACCAATCAACAGAAAACTTGATCACCGGCACATTAATTGCGCCGACCAGCACCAAAATGGCAGCGGCCTTTGCTGCTTTTGATGGATCATCGTAACTTTCCCAAATGGCCATATATCCCAAATATAGAAAGAATAGAATGAGCATACTTGTCAAGCGCGCATCCCAAACCCAAAAGGTACCCCACATGGGCTGTCCCCATAGAGATCCTGTGACCAACGCCAAGAATGTGAAACAAGCCCCAATGGGCGCGGCTGCCTTGGCCGATAAATCGGCAACAGGATGTTTCCAAATCAATCCGACAGCAGCAGAGATTGCCATCATGGAATACACACTCATACTCATCCAGGCAGCGGGCACATGAACAAACATGATCCGCACGGTATTCCCTTGCTGATAATCTTCCGGGCTCACAAAAAGGGCAAAATAGAGACCAATTCCGAGCAACAACAGCGTCAAGGCTGCCGCCCACGGAAAAATAACAGCCGTAATTCTTAAAAATCGGGCTGGGTTGGCAAATTTATGCAGGTCAATCGCCATCGCAATATCCAATATTTTGCAGTTTCACAAAGTCTACTTTCTATCTAGTCGACGGCAAGCCGTAACCCAGCCGCAGCGGCAAGCGGGCACAGGACCAACGCTCCCAATGACAGACCCGACAATAAGAGCAAATGTGGCCCCACGGGAAGAACCGCAATTGCCGCTTCCACGGCTGCCACACCAAAGATCAATACTGGTATATATAAGGGCAAAACAAGCAACGACAATAAAACACCGCCGCGCCTCATGCCAACTGTCAGGGCGGCGCCGATTGCACCGATCAGACTGAGAACCGGTGATCCCAGAAGCAGGGCCAAAATCATTGCCCCTATGCCCTCTCCCGGCATATTGAGCGATAAGGCAAGAATAGGTGTGATCAGGATCAATGGAAAGACGGAAGTGAGCCAATGAGCACTTATCTTGGCGAGAACCATAATCTCAAGGGGCATGCTCCCCAGCATCAACTGATCCAGGGAACCATCCTCAAAATCCGCCTGAAACATTCTATCCAGAGTTAGCAGACAGGCGAGAAGAGCCCCCACCCATAAAACACCGGGACTTATGCGCGCGAGAATGGACAGCTCTGGCCCGACGCCGAGCGGAAACAGGGTCACAGCAATGACAAAAAACGATAACGTCATTGTGAAGGCACTGCCCTGGCGCACAGCAAGCTGAATGTCTCTTTTGAGAAGAGAGAAAAAACTCCCCATCAGCTCTTGCCTCTCTCAGCGTCCAAATCAAGCATTTGAATAAAATCAAGCTCAAGATCCTGATGGGTAGCAAGTACTGCCATCCCGCCATTCTTAACATGCCGGACCAGCTGGTTGCGAAAGAGAGCGATATAATGGGTATCCAACGAACTTACCGGCTCATCGAGAATCCATAAGGGGGCAGGACAGGCAATCAAGCGGGCTAGATTTGTCCGTTTCTTCTGACCGGCTGACATAATACCTGTTGGAACATCCGCGATTCTTTCCAGTTCAAATTCCTTAAGGGCAGCGGGAACATTGTCGGTGCCGAAATATTGGGACCAAAATCGCAGATTTTCCGTTCCCGTCAGCGCCGGTTTCAATGCATCCTGATGGGCGATATATCTGAATTGATTTTGAAATATGTCTGGATCATCTTTGACATTTTCGCCCTGCCAGAGGATTTCGCCCTGTATGGGTTTAAGAAGGCCTGCAATAATGCGAAGGAGGGAAGATTTACCCGCACCGTTTTTTCCTTTGATCCAGAGAACTTCACCCGAATTTAAAGAAAAACTGATATTTTTGAAGATCAAACGATCTTGTCGAATACAGCTAAGGTGACGTGCATTAAGGCTCATCTAAAGGCTTGATACCCAAATAGAAAAGGAGAACTCTTTCCTGACTACAGGAATGTTCTCCTTATCGCAACCTATTGCAGCGAGACGTCCTGTCGTCGCACTTTTGGGAATTACTCGTAAGTCCGGATATCATCGATTACTTTTCCGTCATTGGTCAAAGAGCCAACAGGCACAAACTCAACGTTCCCGCGAACCTTACAAAGACTTTGAACAGAGCTCTCAACAGCGGTTTTAAGACTGTCAGAACCGTTTTCAACTTCACAGTGTAATGTCATGCCATCAACATTGTTTTCACTGCTGACAACCAAACGCACTTTTTTAATTTCATCATGACGTTTCTGAACCGAAACAACTTGCCCCGGATGAACAAACATTCCCTTAACTTTAGCGGTTTGATCTGCTCTTCCCATCCAGCCTTTAATGCGAGGACCGGTGCGGCCGCAGCTGCTGCCATCTTCCATAAGGGCTGACATGTCTCCCGTTGCAAAACGGATGAGAGGATAGGTCTTATTGAAACTGGTAACAACAACCTCGCCAACCTCGCCGGGAGCGACAGGATCACCTGTCCCCGGGCGAACGATCTCCACGATGACGCCTTCGTCTATGGTCATCCCTTCCATCGCATCTGTTTCATAAGCAATGAGACCGAGATCAGCCGTTCCATAGGACTGAATGACTTTCTCAACACCCAGATCCAACAAAGCCTGGCGCAAGGAGGGAGGCAGTGCCTCTCCGCCAACGCTGGCGACTTTAAGGGAAGACATATCTGCGCCAGCTTCCTTGCCCTTTTCGAGCAATATTTTGAGGAAGGAAGGCGTTCCAACATAAGCCCGAGGTTTCAGTTCGCTAATAGCCTGCAGCTGCATTTCTGTATTGCCGATACCGGCAGGGACAACGGGACAACCAACCGCCCGTGCGCCGCTTTCCATCATGTGTCCCGCAGGGGTCATGTGATAGGAAAAAGTATTATAAACCAGATCACCGGGACGGAAGCCCGCAGCCCACATGGCGCGGCCCATCCGAAAATAATCTTTGATGGCTTGCGCCGGTTCAAAAATCGGTCCTGGCGACATAAAGATATTCGCAATATCCGACAGTGGCTCAGCGTTCAAACCACCGAGCGGCGGATGAGCTTTCTGCCTGGCGATCAAGTCTGATTTACGCGTAACGGGCAAAGTTGCCAAAGCGTCCCGGCTGGTGATAGACGCGGGATCCACATCTTTCAGCACCTCACCGAAATACGAAGAGTTTGCTTTGGCATGCGCAATTTGTTGCTGCAATGCCTGCATCTGTTCCGTCTCGCGGTCAGATGCAACCCGTGTTTCCAAATCGTCGTAAAATTTACCGGCGCCAGTCATCGTCTTCTCTGCTCTATAGTATTCGATTATTAGGTGAGATTAAGCCAACCAACGCTTACGCCGGCGATAGTGTTTTACATCCCGGAAACTCTTACGGCCGTCCCCACCAAGTCCAAGATAAAATTCTTTCACATCTTCATTATCGGCGAGATCAGATGCAACTCCATCCATCACAACACGGCCATTTTCCAGAATATATCCATAATGGGCGTATTTAAGAGCAATCGTCGCATTCTGTTCAGCCACCAGAAAACTCACGCCCGTGTCTTCATTGAGTCGCTTTACGATCTCAAAAATTTCTTCCACAAGCTGCGGTGCAAGACCCATAGAGGGCTCATCCAACAAGATCAGTCTCGGTTTGGCCATCAGAGCGCGGCCAACCGCCACCATCTGCTGTTCACCGCCAGAAATATAACCTGCTTGTGACGTACGACGTTCTTTCAGCCGAGGAAAGTAATGATACACTTTCTCAAGCTCTTCATTGATCACTGCGCGGCCGCCTTTACGTGTGTAGGCACCGGTCAGCAAATTTTCTTCTACGGTCAAATGTTCGAAACAGTGCCGGCCTTCCATCAC
>JAESPT010000430.1 GCA_016765515.1 Sneathiella sp.
ACTAAAACCGAGAATTGAACCGGTCATGATGGTTTTACCGATAAAACTGTCATGGCGCAGGCCGGCAATCATGCCAAGGGGAACACCGATTACAATGGCCAATCCGACGGCCAGGACGGCAAGCTCCAATGTGGCGGGAAGGCGCGAAAAAATAATTTCAAGGGCGGGGGTGTTATGGACAAATGAATTCCCCAGATCCCCTTTTAAAGCGTTGGATAAAAATAACCCATATTGGACCCACATGGGTTTATCCAGACCCAATCTGCGCATGGTTTCTTCCTGCTCAGCAATGTCCGCTTCGGGGTTGATCAGAATATCAACCGGATTACCAATGGCATAGACACCGGCAAAAACGATAATGGACATAACAAAAAGAACTACAACACTTTGAGACAAGCGTCGGATGGTGAAGGCAAGCACGTCACTCTCCTTAAAAAATAACCGGACTGTTAATGCAGCCCGGTTACCTCATTGTAAAAACCCTATTTGGCGGAGGAGATCCCTGTCGCAAGGGTATATTGATCAGCGCGAGCCTTGTAGCTGAGGCCTTTGCGGTGGGCCCAGGTTGTCACTTCATAATGAAGCGGCAAAATGGAATAATCACTCATGGCCTGACGGCTCGCTTCTTTAAGGATCATTTCCCTTTTTGCATCATCGACCATGGACAGAGCGCTCAGGATTTTCTTGTCCAGATCCGGGTTGCTGTAGCGTCCGCGATTTGTACCGCCCAGCCCTGTTTCCTTGCTGCGTGTTCCCACAAGCGCCCGAAGTGGATTGGACATTTCGCCCGTTCCAGCGCCCCAACCGGCAAGATAGATGGAAAATTCGTACTTGTTCCGGGTTTTGAAGAAAACGCTTTTTGTCATGGCATTAACGGATGTTTTTACGCCCACCCGGGCAAACATCTGGGCAATAACCTGCGCCACCTTGGCATCATTGATGTAGCGGTCATTGGGTGTTCCAAGAACCAGCTCGAACCCGTTGGGATAGCCCGCTTCTGCAAGCAGCTTCTTGGCGCCTTCGGGATCATACGCTTCTGGTCCAGCTCCTGGATTAGTACCAAAGAAGCCTTGCGGCAGTAACTCACCGGCAGCAACAGCCACGCCGCCCATGATTTTTGAGACAATAGCTTCGCGGTTAATGGCTTTTGAAAGCGCTTGACGAACCCGTTTGTCCAGGAAGGGATTTTTGTCGCATTCTTTCGATGCGCACGGTCCTTCGCCTTCATATTTGGCCGTCGGTTTTCCGGTTCCCTTAACACCGTTGGAGGACGGACCAAACTGATCCATATGCAGATAAATCACCCGGTTTGACAGGCCCTGAGCCAGATCAAATTTGGCGTTATTCTTCAGTTTGGCCAAATCCTGGGTTGGCGGTTTTGCGATGAAATCAACATCACCAGCCAATAAAGCGGCCATCCGGGCTGCCGCATTGGTGATGGGTTTCATAATCACTGAATCCCATTCTGTTTTTTCGCCCCAATAGGTGTCATTGCGGTTTAAAACCAGTCGATCGCCTTTTATAAACTCTTTAAAGATAAAAGGGCCTGTTCCAACAGCTGCCTTGCCACTGTTAAAATCTACCGTAGAGGGGAAGTTACTGAGACCGCAATTCTCTTTATCATACTTGATGTCGGTTGTGACGCCATTGGCTGTGGCCGACAAAACACCCCAATTTGAAAAATAATTGGGCAATAAGGGGGTCGGTACAGATGTATGAACGATCAAAGTGTGATCATCGGGGGTTTCAAAACCAGAAATAGCTTTTGTAAAGCTAACAAAGTTTGACGGGCTGTTCGGGACATTGGGAATACGGCACGCAGAGTATATTACATCGCGCGCTGTAAAGTCTGAACCATCATGGAATTTTACGCCCTTGCGCAGTTTAAACTCCCAGGTTTTCTCGCCCGTTGGTTTCCACGATTCCGCAAGAAGGGGTCCCAAATTCTGTTTCTCATCCTGATCCACCAAAGATTCAAACATATGGCGGCGCAACGCATTGTTTGGCCCGAGATTGTGATAGTGAGGATCAATGGCGCTGGCTTCTGAATCCATCCCCATTTTAAGTGTTGCTGCCTGAGATGCTCCCGGCAATGCAATAGCAACGGCCATGGCAGCGGCTGCCAAGCCATATTTGTGATTAAACATTCTATGCTCCCTGCAAAGACTGTAGTGCTTCCTCCTTGATACGGAGGTTGCTGTTGACGCAGATACTGCGATCAATCTCCCGAATTGATCTATTGACACTGTAGACAGGAGGATACGTATATGTATAGTCTTTTTTTAAATGTATTCATTAAGCGAATACACTCCATGCAAGGATTGTCGATCAATGTCGAATTTCGCCAGCGGATTAAATTTTCGCCAGCTAGAGATTTTCAGCGCTGTTGTTGAGGCCGGCTCGACAACAAAGTCAGCGTTGCGTCTTGGGCTATCGCAGCCTGCGGTAAGCCGAAATGTTTCCCAACTGGAACAGGATTTGGGCTTTACACTTTTTGACAGGGTGGGAGGACGGTTGATTCCAACGGAAGCCGCCTTGCGTTTGCATGCAGAAGCGAAAAAGGCTTTTAAGGGTATTGAAGAAGTCGTGTCGTCAGCCCGCAATAAGGATGCGGTGAAGAAAGGGTCTATCCGAATTGCGGCCGTCCCCAGTCTCAGTTTGAGCTTTCTACCCAAAGCCATGAAAAAATTTATTCTCAACTATCCTGACGTCACCATGTCCTTTGAAACCCGGACAAGTCAGATGTCCATGGAAATGGTTGCAGATCGGCGTATGGATCTGGCGCTTATTTCCATGCCCTTAGCCCATCCGGGATTGAAACTGGAAATCCTGACAAGACCCAAAGGGGTCTGTGTGATGCCAAAAGGGCATCCCTTGGCAAAAAAGGATGTCATTGACGTTCAAGACTTGCATGGGGAGAATTTCATACCCATGTCCCGCAGCCATAATTCTCGACATGTCCTGGAAGAACTTTTTGCCAATGCCGGCGTGTTTCCAAATATTAAGCTGGAGACCTCCACCATAGAAATGGCCTGCGTGTTGGTTCAGGAAGGATTGGGGATTACGGTTGTCAACGAAATGACTGCCGCGCATCATAAACCGCTTGGCGTTGAATTAAGGCCTTTCAAGCATCCAATGAATTACAGTTACGCCTTCGTATTTCCAATCAATAAACCTCCGTCCGAGATCACCCGTATTTTTGTCACTCACATCAAAGAATATCTTGCGGAAACTCTTGGTTACTAGTGCTCTTTTAAGACTCTAACCTGATAGAAAGAAGACGAATGAACAATAATAATCCTGAATTCTCTGTTGATCTGCAAGCCCCGGATATCAGCGCCTATAAGCAAGGAAATACAGGGATTGAGTATGTTTCCACGTTCGATTCCGGCATTGAAGGACCTCATGTCATGATTAGTGCCGTCGTCCATGGGAACGAACTCTGTGGTGCGATCGCCGTTGATCATCTTTTTAAACAAAATGTACGGCCCATGCGGGGTAAACTGACACTGGCCTTCATGAATATCGCGGCATTCCACAGCTTTAATCCAGAAGATCCGACCAAATCCCGTTTTGTTGATGAGGATTTTAACCGGGTCTGGACCACCGATACTCTTGATGGACCGCGGGATAGTGTTGAACTGCGCCGGGCTCGCATACTCCGCCCTCTTATTGAAACTGTCGATTTTCTTTTTGATATTCATTCCATGCTGATCTCTCCGGCGCCCTTGATGATGGCGGGGCCTGTCCAGAAGGGGCGAGACTTTGCTGCAGATATTGGCCTTCCCAAATTTGTCATCTCCGATGCGGGCCATAAAAATGGGACACGCATGCGGGATTATGGTGATTTTATCAAGGCGGACAGTCCCAAAAATGCATTGCTCGTGGAATGCGGCACCCATTGGGCGGCGGAGACAGGTGATTTGGCCATCAAATCAGCCTATCGATTGTTGGATGTGATGAAAATGATCCCGGCAGATCTCGCTGAAAAATTTGGTCCAAAAGCGCAGGAACTACCCGTTCAAACGTTTGTTGAAGTGAGCGGCCCGTATACGGTGCAATCGGAAGAATTTAAATATGCGCAAAGCTATGTGGGGATGGAGATTATAGAGAAGCAGGGAACGGTGATCGGTGATGATGGTGGTCAACCGGTAACAACACCCTATGACAACTGCGTTATGGTCATGCCTTCTTTAAATATTGAAAAGGGACAAAGCGCTGTTCGCTATGGTCGTATTCTTGCCTCCTAGCAAAGGCTTTAGAGGAGATTTTTCGTCAGGATGCGCTATAGTCGTTTTTTGAGAACAGCTGATATCGGCTGGATGACTGGGAGACACTGGTGTCC
>JAESPT010000431.1 GCA_016765515.1 Sneathiella sp.
AACGAGCTCATCAGCGAGATATTGGAAATGGGCGGTATTATCATCGTCTGGATCAACCTGCCCGATGACAACCAAATCAGAAGTGAGAGCATGTTTATTCAATATTTCAGGTGCATATCCCTCTTCTTTGAAAACAGATACAGAAACACCGATTTTCTCTGCCATTTCTTGTAGTTTTATGCTCGATAATCCAGCATTTTCCTGTTCCAGGCTACGTGTGCGTTCGACAAATTCAGGAGGAATATATCCCATGAAAGATGTCGGTGGTGTGGCGGGGGTTACTGTGTATACACCGTTAATATGTGCATTTTGTTTTAATGCAACATTCAGTGCGACTTCAAGTCGTGCCTCTAACCTGTCGTCATTTGTTAGATGAAACAAAATGGTTTTAATAGACATTGTTTCGCCTCGCATATAATGAAAGAGCTATTAAGTGTTAACTTAAGACATTATTTTGGTTTTCAAATTGATCTTGAGCAAAAGGATGATTATTTTTTTGATTTTTGCTCTTACTCACGCTTGATAGGCGCAATGAACCTACAGGGTTGTAACAGGTAATAAAATGGACGCATTGGAAGCACTAACGACAAGAAAATCAGCAGCAATGCTGGTTGATCCTGCCCCTGGCGATCAGGAGCTTGAACAGATCTTTACGGCAGCCGTTCGCGCTCCGGATCATGGATGTATCCGTCCATGGCGGTTCATCGTTTTTCGGGGAAAGATGCGCAAAGAACTGGGACAGATCCTTGGCGACGCACTGAAAAAGAAGGATCCGGAAGCCTCGGATGAGGCCTATGAGAAGGAATTGAACAAACCGTTTCGTGCCCCTCTGGTTATCGCTGTCATTGCCAAAGTGTCAGAAGAGACCAAGATTCCGCCAATTGAACAGATTATATCGGCCGGCGCTGCGGCGCAGAATATAATGATTGCCGCTCATGCACTTGGATTTGCGGGAATTTGGCGAACAGGGCCTCCGAGCTTCGATGAGTATGTTCGATCTCGATTAGGAGCAGTTGGAAAGGATCATATCGTCGGTTTCATATATCTTGGTACAGCGAAAACTGTTCCAGCTATGCCTGAAGTCCCCTTATCAGATCATGTTATGGAATGGAAAGCAGTTTCCGGCTGACTTTGATTGTTATCGAGTGTCTTATTGTATAAGTTGCAACTGTGGGGAGAGAGTTGTTATGGTCTTCTCCCCAAAAATGAATGACCTCTTGAATTGGACCCTATCGGAGCTATTTGGTGCTTAAACTTACTACGATCATGTTTATTCCCGCATTCGTTGCAGGCGTTATTTCCCTTAGTGCAGGCATTTTAGTAGCGCAAGCACAAGACACAATGCCAACTGCTGCGATTGCTGTGGTTGACGTTACGCATATCTTGAACGTATCCGAGCCCTGGAAGAATGCAGAAAAAGAAATGAAAGGGCGAGTTTCTGATGTTCAAAAGGAAATTAATGTCAAGCGAGATACACTGAAGGCGAAGGCAGAAGAACTTAAAAAGCAGCAGACAATTTTAGCGCCTGACGTCTTCCAGCAGAAGGCAAAAGAGATTCAAATTCAACAACGTACACTGCAGCGGGAAGCTCAGGTGTCAAATGCAAAAATTAATGACGTTCTCGCCCAGATCCGCGGTCGTTTGCGGGGGGTGATTGTCAAGTTGTCAGCCAAAGTCGCATCAGAGAGAAAAATGAATATTGGATTTGATCGAGCCAATGTTATTTTTTTCGATAAGACCACGGATATCACCGCAGAGGTGTTGAAACGCTTTAATGCTTCAAAAACCAAAGTGGAAATTACCGTCGATAAGAAGAAATAATCCTAAACCTGAGCTTTTAGTTTTTCTTTTAAGATATCGTCACAAAATGCGGCATCTAATGAATTATGAGTGATTTGGCGAAGATTTTCTTCATCATATCCAAATGCGTTTGCAACTCTGTCGTATTCTTTTCCAACTGACGTTGCAAAAAAGGGCGGATCATCGGAGCTAAGGGTTACGAGACATCCTGCTTCTTTAAGACGATCAAAAGGGTGTTCCTCATAACTGCCGAACAAACCGGTTGATATGTTGCTGCCGGGGCATAGCTCCAGAGGTATTTTGCGACGTACAAGTTCCTCAACCAGTTTCGGATCTTCGATTGATCGGACGCCATGCCCGATCCGTTGAACAGGCAGATGGTTAAGAGTATCCCGAATACTCTTCGGGCCACCAAATTCACCAGCATGATTTGTTGTCGCATAGCCCGCATTATGGGCGAGGTTAAAAGCGGGAGCAAAGTCTTTTGGATGAAATTGCGCTTCATCTCCGCCCATCCCAAACCCAACAACATAAGGGTGAGGATTACTTACAAATTGCTGCGCGACCGCCAGTGCTTTTTCCGGACCCAGATGCCGAACACACGTAACGATGACGCGCCCTTCAATCCCAAACTCTTGTCGAGCATCATCTATACCAGCGGCGATACCCTCCAAATGATCAATATAGCTGATACCAGCAGAGGCCGCGTGGTCTGGGGATGAGAAAGTTTCTACATATAGAACATCTTCTTCAGCGCAACGTCGCAGATAGTCATAAGTGACTATGCGGTAGTCTTCTTTGGACTGAATAGCCGCTGCTGCCTTGTCATAACAACTCAGAAAATCCCAAAAATTCGTCCAGGAGAATTCTCCGTCAGATTTAAAAGTTGATGGATCCAAAGGTGCCCCGTTATTTGCTGCCAACTTTTTGACGAGAGCCGGTGTTGCTGTCCCTTCCAGATGGACATGTAGTTCTGCTTTTTTTACCATTTTTATTCCAAGAATGAAGTGCCATGTGCAAGGGGCGGCAGGTGTAGATGCGCGGCAATAGATTGTCCAATATCAGAAAAACTGTTTCTTTCCCCAATATTTTGAGACTTAACATTTGGGCCGTACCCGATTATTGGGACAACTTCACGGGTGTGATCAGAGCCATGCCAGGTTGGATCACAGCCATGATCTGCTGTCATTAACACAAGGTCATTTTTTTTGAGTTTGGCAAGAAGTTCAGGGAGGCGTTTATCAAATTCCTCCAGTGCATTGGCATAACCGGCAACGTCACGGCGGTGGCCGTATGATTGATCAAAATCGACAAAATTTGTAAAAATCAAACTGCCTTCGTCTGCCTGGTCCATGGCTTCCAAAGTGGCATCGAACAGAGCCATATTCCCAGATGCCTTGATTTCCGTCCCCGTCCCCTGGTGAGAAAATATATCGCCAATTTTTCCCACAGAAAAAACAGATCTTTTATGAGTTGCGAGAAGGTCCAGCAATGTTGGCTCAGGCGGAGGCACTGCCAGGTCTTTTCGGTTTGCTGTTCTGTAATAATCTCCGTATTCCCCCAAAAAAGGTCGGGCAATTACGCGACCAATTTCCAGTTCGTCGACTAATATTCGGGCTTCCTGGCACAATTCATAAAGCCGCTGAAGACCAAAACTTTCTTCATGAGCGGCTATTTGAAGGACGCTATCGGCAGACGTATAGAAAATGGGTTTTCCGCTTTCCATATGCTCGTCGCCATATTGGTTGATGATCTCGGTCCCTGACGCGTGACAGTTCCCCAAAATACCCGGAAGGGAGAATTTTTGAATAAGAGCCTCTGTCAGTTCATCAGGAAAACAGGGAATAGTTTTCGGAAAGTATCCCCAATCAAACAAAACCGGGACTCCAGCCATTTCCCAGTGACCGGATGGTGTGTCTTTGCCCTTACTGAGTTCCTGAGCGTAGCCATATAGGCCTTCAAGGGCAGGTGTCAGCTCACCTTTGCCCGTATTTTGAAAATGGGCAGCGAAGAGACCGAGTTTTTTTAAATTTGGAAGGTTGAGCGGACCTTTGCGTGTTTCACTG
>JAESPT010000432.1 GCA_016765515.1 Sneathiella sp.
GATTTACCAAGGTGATTGAGATGGACTGGTGGGATGTATTCGACGCAGGCGACTTAAAAATACGCGCCCTGCCCTCCCAGCACTGGTCTAAGCGCGCGCTCTTTGATCGTAATAAAAGCCTGTGGGCTTCCTTCTCGTTTGAAGGATCTGACACGAAAATTTTCTTCACCGGAGATACGGGATACGCGCCTCTTTTTAAGGATATTGGCGCCCGATTTGGCCCCTATGATTATACTCTTGTCGGGATCGGCGCGTATGAGCCTCAGGAAATCATGAAAGCCCATCATACAACACCGGAAGAAGCCATTGAAATTGCCAAAGATACTCAAAGTCACATTGCGGTTGCCATGCATTGGGGCACGGTCCGACTGACGGATGAGCCGCTTTTCGAACCCCCCGGTCGGTTCTTGCAAGCGGCAACCGCTGCAGGATATGATGAGGACCGTATCTGGGTAATGAGTATAGGAGAAAGCCGGGCTTTGGACAAAGATCCTCCAGCGCCTGCCTGATGATTGTTTATGGCACTAGCAGAACTTTTGCACGACAGCAGAGAAAACGAGGAAATTCTTAGCGCCAGCAGTGGTGTGCGCCTGCAGTCTCTTGTTTATATCCGCTGGCTCGCGGTTTTAGGGCAGGCCTTTGCGTTGATCCTTGTTCAATGGATCATGGGATATGATCTTCCGATTATTCCCGCGGGCCTACTAGTAGCAGCAAGCGCCCTGGTCAACGTCTTGGTCACTTTGAGCTACAAATCCACGGCTCGCTTATCAAACAAAGGGGCCGTTCTCTATCTATTTTATGACGCGCTGCAATTGACAGGCTTGCTCTATTTAACCGGCGGACTTTCAAACCCCTTTGCCCTTCTTTTTCTTGTTCCCGTTACAATTTCAGCAACCCATTTATCGGGAATAGGAACAATTTTTCTGGGACTGACAACCCTCAGCTGCATCAGTTTTCTGGCGGTTTTTAATCAACCGCTCCCCCTGCCGGAAAGTGAAATCCACCTATCCAAGACCTACATTCTGGCCATTTGGTCGGCGCTTGTCCTGGGCACCATCTTTCTCTCAGGATATGCTTGGCGTATCTCCTCGGACGGTCGCCGAATGACCAATGCCCTCTCAGTTGCCCGCATGGCGCTGGCCCGCGAACAACAGCTCTCTGCTGTCGGCGGGATTGCAGCGGCGGCGGCCCATGAGCTTGGGACCCCCCTTAATACGATCCTGCTGATTTCAGAGGAGCTTTCAGGTGATTTTCCGGAAGGTAGTGATCATGCGGAAGATACAAAATTGCTCCACGATCAGGCACTCAAGTGCGCCGAAGTGCTGGCGCAACTTTCTCAGGGGCCCACGGATGACAGATTTTCTCAAAAAGATGCTCATCATAATTATCTCCCATTAAACAGCCTGATGGCGTTGATAGCCGATAAATATTCGGACAAAGGCGCAGAAATTGACATCGTGACAGAAGGAGAGTTGTCTAATCAGCCCAAACTTTTTGCCACACCTGAAATATTGCATGGCCTCGGAAATTTAGTCAGCAACGCCGCAGAATTTGCGAATACCCGGGTGACAATTTCCATAAGATGGGATGATAAGAACGTGCTGGTCGTTATAGAAGATGACGGGCCCGGATTTAGTGAAGAAATCCTGGCCCGATTGGGAGAGCCTTATACATCAAGCCGGTCCGGTCGCGGCGGCATGGGATTAGGGGTTTTTATTTCTGAAATGTTGATCAATCATTCCGGTGGTAATATTATCTTTGGCAATGCCAAAAGGGCGGGCGCACGGGTAATCGTTGAATGGCCACGAAAGCAGCTTGAAAAGGCAGATCCGTATCTGTGAGGTCTGTTTCTTCCCTTTAACTATGCTAGTGTGCATAAAGCGTGGAAAAAAATGCGTGGTTTTGTGCTGGAGTCGGTAAGGAATGAACGAAAAACGCCTGTTAATTGTCGATGATGACGAGATTTTCCTGAACCGGTTAGGCCGTTCCATGGAAAAAAAAGGGTTCTCACCGACCTTGGCAGGAAGTGTTGCAGACGGAAAGACAGCGGCACGGACAATCAACCCTGATTACGCCGTTGTCGACCTTCGCCTGGAAGATGGTAATGGGTTGGAAGTTGTCGAAGCAATTCGGGAACGCAATCCAGAGGCACGCATTATCATGCTTACTGGATATGGCAACATCGCATCCGCCGTTGCCGCCGTAAAGGCAGGCGCTATCGATTATCTGGCAAAACCCGCCAATGTAGACGATATTGTCAATGCACTGAACGCCATCGGCGACGACAAGCCCTCCCCGCCAGAAAACCCCATGTCTGCGGATCGAGTGAGATGGGAACATATTCAGCGGGTCTATGAGTTATGTGATCATAATATGTCTGAAACAGCGCGCCGCCTGAATATGCATCGCCGAACGCTGCAGCGCATCATGGCAAAACGGTCTCCTCGGTAATTAATGCAGAAAACATCCCATATTTGCCAGGTTGGCGATGCTCAAATCAGGCTCGCGGCTCTTGAATCCAACAGCATCGACTTGATTGTTGCCGATCCCCCCTACAATCTCGGTAAAAACTACGGCAATAATATCGATTTGAAGGATCGTCAGGAATACCAGGATTTCACCAGAAACTGGCTGGTTGAAGCGCTCCGGATTTTGAAACCTGGCGGCTCCCTTTATTGTTTCATGGGGGTAAAATTCATCGCCCGGCTTTATGTCTTGTTGGAAGAAGAGCTGTTGATGACCCCCCAAGGGTGGATTACCTGGCACTATACTCAGGGTATGGGCCGAAAAAAAGGCTTTTCGCCGCGCCACGAAGACATTCTGTGGTTCTCAAAAGGAGAGGAGGCCACCTTTAATCTGGACGAAATTCGGGTGCCGCAAAAATATTTTCGTAAACGCAATAATATGACCGGTGCCAATCCCGGAGATGTCTGGCAGTTCAGCCATGTGCATTACTGTGCCGCCGAGCGCTTGCCCCACCCGACCCAAAAACCTGAAGCCCTGTTGGAGCGGATCATTGCCGCCTCATCCAATGAAGGGGACAGGGTTCTGGACCCCTTCCTGGGCAGCGGAACAACGGCCCGTGTGGCCCAAATATTGGGGCGGAACTCTCTGGGGTTTGATATTAATCCAGACTATGTGCAGATGACGGAAAACCGGCTTACCGAGCCGTTCACAGGCTTTGACAGCATTGACCCCCGCAAAGAACGGGCCCCGAAAGATCAGCCTAAATCTGAAAAAGTGGACGCTGAACAATAAAAAAGGCGGCTGAAAAGCCGCCTAAATCATTCTGTCATGTCAGAGCTTTATGCTGCTAAGACAGCTTTCTGACGTTTGCGCCATCCAACAAATCCAAGGACCGCAATACCCGCACCATAAAGGGGTAGAGCCGCTGGAAGTGGGACCGCTGTTACGACCTGAAGGTTGGAAAATTCAAACGAATTTCCCGTAGACGAGAAAACGATCCTGTCAAAAAGGAGGTTGCTAATTGAAATATTGACAAACTCACCTTCTACAACGCCGTCACCGATAAAATTAACATCGGCAAAGTCAACGGCGTCTATAATATTATTGCCAAATAAAGACAATACCTTCGTGTCACCCGAATAAAGTTCAAGTAAATTGCGGTTGGTATTGTTACCATCGACAGTGCCCCACAAGAAACTTACGGCAGAGTAATTGGTGTCAAAAAGATAACTTGCTGAACTCAATTCTCTCACTGCATGGTAGGGGCTTACATTATCGTTAAACGGTGAAAAATAATTAAATGCATCTCCCATAGCATTTATTTCCACAGTCCCGGAGATTGTGGTTGGCGATGGATTGACAATAAAGGCAGGGGTATCGTAATTCAAATCGACCGTTATAGCGTGCGCCTGCGTCGCCATGAATGCTGCAGCGCCAACAACGACTAAAAATAATTTACTCAACATTTTCATTGGAATTCCCCCAACTGGTTTAGC
>JAESPT010000433.1 GCA_016765515.1 Sneathiella sp.
GGATGAAGCCTGGACCAAAATAAAACGGAAATATCGTGCGGATCACGGCTTTATTATCAAAGCGATCGAACAAGTCGATTAACGACCTCAATTAGCCAACATAGTAAGGATTGGCGCCCCCAGCATGATCCGTCACATCAAGGACCGTTTCTATTGCTGGGACTGCTTTTTTGATTTCAACTTCCACGCCTTGCTTGAGTGTCGCATCAGCCATACCGCAACCTTGGCATCCCCCAGCCATTTCGACATAAGCAATTTCACCTTGAATATCGATCAAGTTAATAACCCCGCCATGAGCCGCGATTGCAGGATTAATGCGTGTCTCAAGCAGAACTCTGATCGTTTCCGCCTCAGGAGTGTTGAGACCGGGTCGATCTCCATTGACGATATCGCTCTCAACTTGCATCCGGTCAAATTTAACCCGAGTAACTGCTGGCATGAAATGTTTGACGGTATTTTCTATTTTTATTTGCGTACCAAATGCCGGTGTATTGAGACCGGAACTGTCCATCTCCAACACAATCAATCCCTCGGTAGGATCATATGATTTAAAAGAAATATCTCCACCGTCGTCGAGCAATTGAGGGCGAATACGCTCTTCAACCAATGTTCGAACCGCATTTACAATTTCCATATCTGCTGGTGAATAATTCTCAAGTGAAACCTCATCCGCACTACCATTCAATACGGGCATTCCGGCCATATAATGATCCATAACAGCGGCCAACACCATTGGCTTCAACTGAATCCACAGAGCCCCGTTTTCAGAAGTGGGGATTTTAGTAATCGTTACCGATTCCTCATCAAGTTCAACAGCGCGTATTCCAGGTATATCGAAAAGGCGAGACGCTAATGGAGATTTCAAACGCGCCTCTTCAGCATCCTCAAAGGAAACGGAGCCTTTAATCATTACCTGCCGCCCAGGAAGAAATTGCATCCTGTCTTCATTTTCTGAGGGTAATGTTTGAATGAACATTAAAAGGCTCCATATTTACACATTGTCTAATCAACTCATGTCAGCTATCAAATTGCCGGTGTGAAGGCAAGTAGTATCATAAAGATAAGCCTGCACAGGTAATATGCAAGACCGTGTTATACGGTCGCGACGGGATTGGCTGGAGATCCGACAGCTCCGGGCAATCTCAAGGGCGGCGCAGTCAGGAAAAATCGAGAGCGTCCATTTTCTTTCAGCCAGTTATTGAGAGGCGTTAAGTGCCACAACTCTCCTAAGTGAATCCCTAACTTGAAAAGACAATGTTCATGCAGGGGGAGCGCTGCGCAGCATCCGTCCCCTTCTTTCGCAGGGTAGGTTTCAACAGCATAATTATCGGCAATGAGCACAGACAGGTTAGTATCTGTTACCCAGTTTAAAAGCTTTCCATCCCGGCCATTCAGCGCTGCACAAGAATTATGAAGACGTTTTTTATCTGGATTCCCTCCCATTTCAACAATCATCTGGGCAAATCCAGTATGAAGACAAACCATGTCCCCTTCTTCTACTTCAATGTTTCCCTTGTCCAGGACCTTCATCAGATCATCATAGCCAACAGCTTTCTTCTCTCGGCCAAAAGCACCTTCCAGATCAATCATCACGCCGCGCCCTTGCACACCGACTTCAGCCATTTTTTCAATACCAAGGGCATGGGCATACATTCCCTTTTCCCCGTCCGGCCCGCTTATATGCTCACCCGCTCGATAACCGTTATAGTAAACGGCTTCAGCAACGCCATCATTATCCGCGTCAAACTCATGACCAACATGAGACAAACCGTCCCATTGAGAGGAATATTGAGTGTGCAATAAAACCGCATCATCACTGATGACATCGGTAAAATTAGGAAAATCATCCGATAAAGCGTAACTGGAATTTGGCTTATCGCCTCTGAATGTCGGCTGTAGTTTCGGCGGGAAACGACCTGAATTGAGAAGATTTCCTCCTGGCAGGTCCAATGGCAGACTTAAACAAAACCGATTGCCCGTTTGAATTTCTATCGCTGCTTTTTTGATGTGCTCGGCTGTGATCAGATTAAGGCGACCATTTTGATCATCTTCGCCAAAATCGCCCCAATTCGAACCTTCTGGACGGTTTACCCAACGAGTCATATTTTACATCCTTCTTATTATTGTTTCCCTCAGGTTACATTTAATAAAAAGGATGTAAATAGATCTCAGTCATTTAAAAGATTTATTAGTGGCGGAAATTACTACCTTTGCGATCAAGCAAACGAAGCAAACCAGCCCATTCAAGAACATTTTTCGACCCTAAATCAGTAAATTGCGCGACGGCAGTTTCACACACTTCTTTTGGTGGGATAATAACCTCTGACCCGCCACTTAAAGCGTGAATCTGTGCCAAGCAGGATTTTTCCAGATAATAAATCCGCCGAAAGGCTTCAGATACAGTGCCGCCAACTGTTAGCAGGCCATGATTGCGAAGAATCATGGCAATATTATCCCCTAAATCCCGGACAAGTCGTTCGCGCTCATCAAGATCTAAAGCAATCCCCTCATATCCGTGATAGGCAAGACGATTGTAAAACATGAGTGAATTTTGAGTGAGAGGCAACAACCCCTGCTTTTGAGCAGAAACCGCCATTCCGGCAGCCGTATGGGTATGAATCACACACTCCACATCATGCCGTGCACCATGCACCGCACTATGGATGGTATATCCTGCTGGATTTATCTTAAAAACTGTATCATCGAGAATTTTACCATCAATATCCACTTTCACCAGACTGGACGCGGTAATCTCATCAAAGAAAAGCCCGTAGGGATTAATCAGAAATTGATCCGTTGTTCCTGGAATCCGGGCAGAGATATGGGTGAAAATAAGATCTGTCATATCGTAATGCGCGACGAGTTGATAACAAGCAGCCAAATTAACTCGAATAGCCCATTCTTCCTCTGACACTTTGTCCTTGATACGCGGTATCATGCTCGTGACTGTATCCACACCCATTTCTCTATCCTCGTTCTAGATTTTCTTTGTTAGTTGCCGACATTCTTCAACATATTGCGGGCAATTACCAGCTGTTGGATTTGTGTCGTTCCTTCATAAAGACGTAACAATCGTACATCGCGATAAAAACGTTCGACTTTATATTCCGACATATAACCCGCGCCGCCATGAATTTGCACAGCTTTGTCCGCTATTCGCCCGGCAGCTTCTGTTGTGAACATTTTACAACACGCTGCCAACATTGGAATCTCTTCACCTGCATCAAAGCGGGCCGCGGCATCCATCGTCATTGCTTTCCCTGCGAATAAATCCGCCTGGCTATCGGCGAGCATGGCCTGTACGAGCTGGAATTCACCAATTACCTGGCCGAACTGTTTTCTCTCAGACGCATAGGTTAAAGCTTCGTGAATTATTCTTTCAGAAATACCGGTAGAGACGGAACTAAGATGTAGTCTACCACGATCAAGAACCCGCATAGCCGTATAAAAGCCTTGTCCCTCTTTTTCGCCCATCAATGCAGATGCCGGAATGCGAACATCTTCAAAAATGATATCGCTGGTTTGAGTTCCGCGCTGCCCCATCTTGGCATCCGCTTTTGCGATGGTAACACCCGGTGTTTTTGGATCTACCAGAAAAGCGGAAATGCCCGAGGCGCCTTTCTTGTCTGGGTCGGTACGGGCCATAACCGTCAGCATACCTGCCCGCAGCGCGTTCGTAATAAACCGTTTTGTTCCATTTAGAACGTAGGAATCTCCATCACGAACCGCGACGGTTCTAAGAGACGCCGCATCTGAACCTGCATCTGGCTCAGTGAGACAAAAGGAAGAACTTATTTCTCCTGTGGCCAGCCGCGGCAAATATTCCTGTTTCTGTTCTTCTGTTCCGGTCATCACAAGCCCCTGACTGCCAATGCCAACTGTTGTTCCAATAACAGACCGGAAGGACAAGGATGCCTGACACAATTCGTGAATAACTTCACATTCCTGGCTCATGTTAAGGCCAAGCCCTCCATATTCTTCAGGAATGGACAAGCCAAAAAGACCAAGGTCTCGCATGTCCTGAATTATACTCTCAGGAACTTCATTGCTCTCTTCAACGATGTCCTCTGCTGGAATAAGTTTTTCGCGCACAAAGCGACTTACCGTATCTTTAACTTGTGAAAACGTTTCTGGATCTAACGACATAACTCATGTGTCCTTCGAGATTTTATTATTATTGATTTGAGGTGTTCATATATTAAGGAGATAAAGGGGACAAGTATTTCAGGCAGGGCCGCACATGATCTCGACACCTCTTGCTAGCGCAACCAATTGAGGCCCTATTTCTTCTCTCAATTTCTCCTCAGGCACTAGATAAGCTGACCCGCCACAATTAAACGCCATCATATCCCCGTTACTTCGATCAACAACCGGGACACCAACCGCATACGTCGCTCTCTGCCATTCACCTGCGGAAATACAGTAACCAAAATCATCAAAATCCTTTTGCGCGGTTTCAAATCCTGATTTGATTCGCTTCCAATCACTTCCCGCATGACGTTTTACATTATCCAGAAGAAAATTCCGTTCCTGTTCGGGGAGCCGACAAAGGAACGCACGCCCCATCGCAGTCGTTGCAATCGGGATATAAGATCCAACTTCAAGAACAAGGGTGCTGGAAACGCTGCCGCGCACGGCTTCCACGTATAACATCGTTAATTTATCACGCGCACCGAGAGAAACACTATACCCTGTTTGACGCGCCATTTCACGCATGGCAGGACCGGCAAAAAGGCGTAACCGACTATTCGCTAAAACGGTATACCCTAGGGTCAGAACAGCAGGCGAAGGCTCGTATCGCGCTATATCCTCCCGATGAATGAGATACCCCAATTGAACAAGGGTATTGGTGAGCCGAGAAACTGTCGACCGCGGAAGTGAGGTTCTTTTGGCAAGCTCGTTATTTCCTACAGACCCTTCCCCAGGCCTGAAAGCGCGCAAAACCTCTAAGCCACGCGCTAAAGATGTAACAAAATGCCTATCTTTCTCGGTATTGCTGTCAGTATTTTCTTCGAACTTTTTTTTTGGCATATCGGGCCCAAAATATAATCACTATAAAAATTAGATTAGGTTAATAATTTCTTGCAGAATATCATTCCGCTATGCAGAATACCCTTCTAATGGATTACCGAGAAGAAAAAAATAGTTCCATTATACCTTGGGAGGATAAAATGCGAGTGAAATTATCATTAGTTTCCGTAGCGTCTGCCATTGCATTCAGTACAGTTAGTATTGCGTCAGCAGACGAAGTAAAGTTACCCAGTACCATTGCATGGAGTGCTTATAATACCGGAACAACCGGTTACAATCAGTCCGTCGCAATCGGGAAAACCCTAAAAGACAAATACGGCGTTAGCCTCAGAGTTGTCCCTGGCAAAAATGACATTTCCAGAATGTCTCCACTTCGCAATAATAAAGTGCAGTTTGTTGCCAATGGCGGCGGAACATATTTTGCCTCTGAAGGTGTCTTCAACTTTGCGGCAAAAGCTTGGGGCCCACAAAAACTCAGACTGCTTATGACAGCAACATCGGATGCAAATATTACTCTCGGCACAGCCGCCGATGCGAATATCAAAACCATGGCGGACCTAAAAGGAAAACGCGTTGGTATCGTTCGGGGATCTCCGGCCCTGACAATCGGCGCCGAAGCGGCACTTGCTTTTGCTGGACTGACATTCAAAGATGTTGAGGTTATTGAATTCGGTGGTTATGGCGCAATGTGGAAAGGCATGGTCAGTGGCCAGGTCGATGCGGCGATTGCATCCACTGTGTCCGGACCGACTAAAAAACTGCAGGCATCTCCGCGCGGCATTTTTTGGCCAGATTGGCCTCATTCTGACAAAGCCGGTTGGGATCGAGTTGCAAAAATTGCCCCTTATTTCGTGAAACATACAGCGACTTTGGGAACAGGCCTGTCTAAAGATTCCCCGCAAGAAGCTGGCGCTTACCCTTATCCAATCCTCATTACCCGTGAAGATCAGGACCCAGCGCTTGTCTATTCCATGACAAAAGCAATCCATATGGAATATGACAATTATAAAGATGCTCTGCCCGCCATGCCAGGTTGGGCATTGGATCGCCAGACTTTCAAATGGGCCGTCCCTTATCATGAAGCAGCGATTAAATACTGGAAAGAAGTTGGTGTTTGGACTGCTGATATGGATGCCCACAATAACGCTTTGATCGAACGCCAAAATACTTTGGCTGATGCTTGGGCGAAAATGTCATCAATGAAAGTTTCCGATGATGATTTCCAGGCTGAGTGGATGAAAGTTCGTGCGACAGCACTTGAAGCTAAGGGCATGAACCCGGTATGGAAGTAACAAATAGTAAAATTGAGGAAGCGGCGGCCATGGAAGAACGTGGCCGCCACCGCACTCTCTCGACCGGGTGGCAGATAGTCCTAATAACAGCAACAATTCTTGTTGTTGGCCTGGCGGTTAATCAATTGTTCAATTTAGGCTTCTTCATTGGCCATATTTGGCTGGATAACAAGTACCAGTATGCTTTATTCGGGTTACTTGTTCCTCTGGCTTTTCTCATTTTTCCGGCGTCAGACAAGGCAAATAAAAATAAAGTCCCCTTGTATGACATTGCCGCGGCAGGCACGATGTTCGGTTTGCTTGTGTTTTTCTTTTTCAATGCTGAGCTTATTCTGGACAGTGGTTGGGAAATGGGTGCCCCGACGCATATTGTTGTTCTGGGCTTTATTTTATGGGCACTGGTTCTTGAAGCAACGCGGCGGGCAGGTGGTACGGCACTCTTTGTCATCGTGTTTCTCATCTCTTTGTA
>JAESPT010000434.1 GCA_016765515.1 Sneathiella sp.
GTCAGCAACAGAGACAGCTTGTCTGACTTTGCCATTCACTTCGCCAGAAATGGATTTCAGATTTGCAGCCAAACTTGTCACTTGGTGTGAATTCTCCGCTACTTTTTTAACAATATTACCAACTGTTTCTTCAAAAGCCTGAGCGATAGAATGACGTTCTCTCTTGCCATTTTCCTGCTCAACCAGAGCTGCCTCTATTTTTTCTTTGTTTAAACGCTCAGCATCGGCTTTCAATTCCATAATATGGGATTCAGATTTTTTCGCTTTTGCAGTGGCATTCATAGCTCGCTGTTTTTCAATTTCAGCGTCGCGCGTAGCAGCCTGAGCTAGATTTACTGCTTCTGATGAAACGTCAAATGCTTTTACAATTGTATAAGTTAGCCACGTCAGGACAGCCGCTTCAAACACAACAACAACAGCATGAAGAACAACTCTGAAAAAATCAGCACCTTCTGGAAAAACGGCCACTGGAAATGCGAAATTCAAAACCAGGTGATGTAATGCAACTGTTATCGCAGCAACGATGATTGACCGCCAACAACACAGCGCTCCAACAATCGCAAGGGAAGCAAAGAAATACATGTGAACATCAAGTTGCCATGGATGTCCCGCAAATACATAAACAAGAAGACCAACTTGCACCATATAGGAGACAGCTACCGCATATCTGAAGTTCAGAGAAACCTGTTGCGTTTTAAGGATCAATATCGGGATAACTGCGAATACTGCACTTCCTATTGTGGCTGCAATCCAATCGCTACCAATGATAAGGGCAGCCAGCGCAATAACCGGAACATGTACCCATAATACAATTACAATATTTTTTGAGACAGACTTTCTTAGTTCAGCTAACGCATTCATATTATTTTACCACCTGATAGTATTGTTTTCTTTTTGAGGAAAGAGCATCCTCCGCTTGCATAAGCGTCGATAACCAGCAACGCACCTACAGCTCGCAAATCACTTATTGGGAAAAATTTTCGAGGTTTCAAAATGACAATGGAATCAAACAATCCAGTTCGAACCATGTCTACCGGCAACGGTGCGAGTCTTGCCACTATGTCTTTAAGGCTCATTGATAATGGAAAGAGCACCGCTAAATCTTTGTTATTTTTCTCGGGTTCCAATGTTAACACGGCTAAAAATATGAAACCGGCAAGGATCATGAACAGTGCTAATACAGCTGCCTGTTTTTGCTCCCTTTTGTGTTGTTTCGAATTGGCTAACATCCGAGTCCCCGCCCACTTATTTACGAATACAAACTCGGGACATTAGAATAAGAAACTTTAATATTAGTTAATTTTTAACAAAAGCAATTTCAAGGAGACGGCTGTTAAAAATAGCCGAAATCAGCGCCTTTACAGGGTATTAAATAAAAAGGGCGGGATAAATCCCGCCTTAATTATTCACAGCTAGAATAGAAATCAGCCGTCCAGTTTTGGCTTCAACAATTGATTTACAACACCAGGGTTTGCCTTACCGCCGGTTGCTTTCATCACCTGCCCCATAAAGAAGCCAAGAAGTTTGTCTTTACCGCCTCGATACTCTTCTAACTTGTCTGGATTTGCAGCGATAACGTCATCAATGGCTGCCTCAATCGCACCCGTATCAGATACCTGCTTCAGTCCTTTTTCCTCGACGATATCGGAAGCAGACTTACCTGTATCGAACATCTCTTCAAAGACTTCCTTGGCAATCCGATTGGAAATGGTCCCGTCTTTGATCAAGTCGATCAGTGCGCCAAGTTCTTCAGCGGACACTGGACTGTTGCTAAGCGACTTACTCGTTCTGTTCAGGTTGCCAAATAATTCACCGGTCACCCAGTTTGCTGACATTTTGGCATCCCGGCCCTCAGCGACTGCTTCAAAGAAATCTGCAGTTTCTTTTTCAGACACGAGTACACCGGCATCATAGGGCTTCAATCCTAGCTCCGTAACAAAACGTGCTTTCTTTTCATCGGGAAGCTCTGGAAGATCCGCTTTGATCTTTTCAACGAACGCATCATCAAACTGAAGAGGCAATAAATCAGGATCTGGGAAGTACTGATAATCATGGGCTTCTTCCTTAGATCGCATGGTTCGGGTTTCCCCTTTCACGCTGTCGTATAGGCGTGTTTCCTGAGCAATCGTGCCGCCGGCTTCCAAAATATCAACCTGACGGTTTGCTTCATAAATGATCGACTGCTGAATGAACCGTATTGAATTGATGTTCTTCATCTCACAACGCGTCCCCAATTCATCGCCAGGACGACGAACAGAAACATTCACATCTGCCCGCATGGAACCTTCATCCATGTTGCCATCACAGGTTCCAAGATAACGGACAATACTGCGCAGTTTCTTCACATAGGCCGCGGCCTCTTCAGGGGAACGCATATCGGGCTCAGAGACAATCTCCATCAACGCCACACCAGACCGGTTCAGATCAACCAATGTCATTGTTGGATGCTGGTCATGAATGCTTTTTCCCGCATCCTGCTCCAAGTGAAGACGCGTAATTCCGATATCCCGAGATTCACCGTCTTTCAAATCGATGGTGAGGATGCCTTCACCGACGATGGGCTGCAAAAACTGACTGATCTGATAGCCTTGCGGCAGATCCGCATAAAAATAGTTTTTACGATCAAAGACAGAATACTTGTTTATTTTCGCTTTTAAGCCCAGACCAGTGCGAACAGCCTGTTCCACAGCCATCTCATTGATAACGGGCAACATGCCCGGCATTGCCGCATCGACAAAGGAAACCTGTGTATTCTGTTCCGCACCATATTTCGTTGCCGCGCCAGAGAACAGTTTTGCGTTGGAGGTCACTTGTGCATGGACTTCCAGGCCAATAACGACTTCCCAGTCACCCGTCGCGCCTTGAATAATCATTCCCATTTTAGCCTCTCCACCATTCTGTCGGTGCCGCCGTAAAGCCTGCCGCTTCTTCCAAAACGCCTGCTGTACGAATTACAGTTTCTTCATCAAAAGGTCGTCCAAGCAATTGCAACCCTAAGGGCAATCCATCACTGGATAAACCGACAGGAACCGAAATGCCGGGGAGTCCGGCCAAGCTTGCTGGCACAGTGAAGACATCATTGAGATACATTTCAAGAGGATCATCCCCTTTTTCACCGAATGCAAAAGCCGGACTTGGTGCCGTTGGCGTCAAAATTGTATCCACAGATTTGAACGCTTCCTTGAAATCATCAGCGATACGCGTCCGAACCTTTTGAGCTTTCAGATAATAGGCGTCATAGTAACCCGCGGACAATGCATAGGTACCGATCAGCAACCGGCGCTTGACTTCATCACCAAAGCCTTCAGCGCGCGTCCGAGAATACATATCATCGAGATCTTCGCCCTCGACCCGCAGACCAAACCGGACACCATCATAGCGTGCCAGATTACTGGACGCTTCTGCCGGCGCGATAATGTAATAGGCTGGCAAGGCATATTTCGTATGCGGCAGGCTGATATCAACGATTACAGCGCCTGCGGATTTCAGCATATCAATGCCTTTCTCCCACAAGGCATTGATCTCAGGAGAAATACCGTCCAGTCGATATTCTTTTGGAATACCAATCTTAAGTCCTTTGATGCCGCCTGTAAGCGCCGCTTCAAAATTCGGCACTGCCATATCA
>JAESPT010000435.1 GCA_016765515.1 Sneathiella sp.
GGACTTCAGGAACTTCACCGTTCACAATTCGGCGGGCAAGCCCTTCGGCAATAGCTGTCTTACCAACCCCCGGGTCGCCGACATAAAGAGGATTGTTTTTTGAACGCCGACACAAAATCTGTATAGTTCGATCAACTTCTTCATCACGGCCAATCAATGGATCAATTTTGCCGTTAAAGGCTTTCTCATTCAGATTGACACAATATGCATCCAGAGATTCAGTGGACGTGGTTTGTTCTTCCTCGTCCGTGACCGGCTCCTGCGCTTCAGGTTTATAGGGGCCTTCCGTTCCACGAACAACTCGTGACGTTTCTTTACCTGTCGCCTTTGCAACGCCATGACTTATATAACTTATAGCATCAAGACGCGTCATTTCCTGCTTTTGCAGAAAATATGCCGCATGACTTTCTCTTTCAGAAAAAATTGCAACGAGAACATTTGCACCGGTGACTTCTTCGCGGCCAGAACTTTCAACATTAATGAGCGCCCGCTGAACAACCCGCTGAAAAGATAACGTTGGTCTTGCTTCCACAAATCCATCCATCACCAGGTCATCCAGTTCCTCTGTAATGAATTCATCCAGTTCTTTTCGAAGTTGATCTAAATCCACACTGCAAGCCCGCATCACTGCGGCAGCTTCCTGATCTTCGGTTAAGGAATAGAGAAGATGTTCCAGCATGGCAAATTCATGGCGTCGGGAAGTTGCCAATGCCATTGCGCGATGTAAGCTTTCTTCAAGAGAATTTGAAAATCCTGGCACTATTCTTTCTCCATCGTACATTGAAGTGGATGTTGATTTTTTCTGGCAAATTCAATTACTTGAGTGACTTTTGTTTCTGCAATCTCGTAAGGGAACACACCACAGTTTCCGACACCTTTTTGGTGTACATGAAGCATAATCTGCGCTGCGGAATTTTCGTCCATCGCAAAAAAGCGCTGCAAAATAAAAACGACAAACTCCATGGGTGTATAGTCATCATTCAACAACAACACCCGCCACATTGACGGCTTTTTGGTCTTCGGCTTGGTCTTCGTTACAACGCCTGTGCCAGTATCACCGTCATCAATTTTTTTATCGTTACCACTGGACATTTTTCTCAAAGAACCGGGATCCCGCATATCTATTTTCATTACTCATTTTAAAGCGGACAGAATTTGCCCCTATTACATAGTTAGAGATCATAACAGGAATTTCAAAATAAATGATAAATTGTCCGCCGATTTTTTAAAATAAAAATTATAAACGGCTGAAATTCAAGGATCTCCGAAAACCAGAAATCCAATAAAATTGGCTTAAACACAAAAAGGCCCAGGATAACCCCGAGCCTTTTCAATGAGATGTGCTACTTGATGTAGCTGATTTATGCGCGCTTTGTAAATTTGTCCATGCTGGAGGCATATTGCGCACCAAATGGTTCAAAAATAGATTTTGCAGCATCGAACATCATAGTGTTCAGTTTGCTCACTTCAGTTACATATGACTCGACAGAACTA
Organism: Sneathiella sp.; assembly: GCA_016765515.1. Taxonomy (GTDB): domain Bacteria; phylum Pseudomonadota; class Alphaproteobacteria; order Sneathiellales; family Sneathiellaceae; genus Sneathiella. Next base: position 1,495 of record JAESPT010000435.1, read on the forward strand.
CGAGCATAGTCTGATTGCAGTTCAATTGCCTTCTGCACGTCATCAGCTTCCATTACAGAACGGGCTACAGAAAAATATTCTTCAACACGGTTTGTATTGAATTCAATAACTTCTGCATTGATTTTTTCGCCCTTCTCAACAGCGGCAGCACTTACTTTGAGAAAGGGCTCGGCCCCTTCTTTATCATAAAAGCTTGCTTCACTGAGAGTCTTCGCTGCTTTTTCAATGTGGGACTTACCGTCTTCAATCGCTTTTTCGTAGGATGTCTTGAATGCTTCGCTTCCTGATTTATAGGCTTTTTCAGCAGCTTCAGTGCCGGATACAAAAGCATCTTGCAATGATTTCTGGTTTGCAGTCAGGAGGACTTCAAATTCTTTAGTTACATCAGCCACAGGCTTGGCATCGGCTGTGGTTTTTGATTTCGTTGTTGTGTTGCTCATCAGTAGACCTTTCGATATTTCATCTCAAAAATGTTGCACTGCATCAATGAGGCTCAATATATTCATAAAAACTACTTTGTCAACAGTTTTTGTGCACTGCACAATAAATTGAATTTCATCCTATCATATTGATACAAAACATATAACTCAATATGCACAAATCGATTACACGCCAACTCACAAATCAATTTCGCACTCTGCGAACAGATTTCCAACGCTCAGCTCTATACGGCATCTCCTGGAACAGGCTTATAATTTCAAAGCATTATCTCCGACCTCCAGGGAGAAATAGCCGCTATTTCCACGACCTTGACCATGGTTAGCTCGGCCGCCACGGCCATAAATAACCGGAATCTTAAATTCTTGAACATAAGCTCCTGTTGTATCCCCCTTAGACAAAACTTTCAGAAAGGGAAGGTTTTTAATATCCGTCTCTTTTTGAGACCAAGCATAATATTTGAAATTCCCATTTCGGCACACCATCCCCACCCAGTAGAACTCATCGGAATGTAAAATTTGGCCATTAATGGTCGGTCTCTCAAATTTTGAAGAGACAAGTGCCCTATCAATTGCAACTAGATCATCATAACTCAGCGGTTCAACCGATCGGAAGTTACTTTTGAAATCCAGCCCGCCCACACTCACGTCAACCTGGGAGCCAATGCCGCGTGAAAAAACCCGGGTCTCCTGCTCACCTATTTTTCTGTTAAAGTCCTGCCGGATATCATACGTCCTCACTTGTTCCTCATATAGGGCATTATAGATCAGACGATAATGTGATGTGCTGCCATTTTCGCAGGATTTCCGAATATCATCACCATTCATATATGAAAAATACTGAAGAGGACGTATCAAAGGGTTCCCCGTACCGCCATCCGCAGCGCAAGAAGCGAAGAGAAACAGGCTCACGATAGCCAAAACTGGTTTTTTGAAAATTTTCGACACTCCTCTTCCTGCTCGGTTAATACCGCTTACTCAATTTTAACTTTGATCATCTATATATTATAAAATTACGAATACATACACTGTCGAATTGCCCTTCATTCGATGAAGTTAATGCACTTTATATATGAAAATGCATATTTTTACCGATTTTGATGGACATGATTCGCATCATTTTTTACACTTCGTGAAATTCAGGAAAAAGTACATGAGTACCGCTTTCAGTCACGTAATAAAATATGGGTAGTCTTTTGGGTGAAAAGCAGAAAAAAAGTAGCATTTTTGAC
>JAESPT010000436.1 GCA_016765515.1 Sneathiella sp.
AATATGTTGCCGCATCGTTATCCACTCTTATTGGAGGAACGGGTCAAATATATTGTACCAAATGTAAGTGCTGTTGGTATTAAGAATGTTACGATGAATGAGCCTCACTTTCAGGGACATTTTCCTGGCAGGCCTATTATGCCGGGTGTCATGATTGTTGAAGCTATGGCTCAAACCGCAGGCATTTTGGTTATTAAATCAATGAAGGCTGAAGGCTCAGGAAAACAAGTTCTGTTCATGAGCATTGATAACGCACGTTTCCGGGCCCCGGTTACACCTGGTGATGTCCTGCATATTAAAGTTGAAAAAAAACAGCAACGCGGCCCGGTCTGGAAATTCCGCGGTATTGTTGAAGTGGAAGGCAAAAAGGTTGCAGAAGCGGATTTTGCCGCAATGATTACGGATTGATCCCTGATATTTTTGATCTTCCGAAACTCGTTGTAACAAAGCTTGATTTGTGACAAAGCCGCTGTGTTGCTAGCTAAGAGTATGTATTTTAAATAATTATTGGTTTCTCATGGATAACATTCATCAAACAGCAGTTATCGAGGATGGTGCTACTATTCACGAAACGGCTGAAATCGGTCCATATTGTGTTATCGGAAAAGATGTTTCCATTGGCCCGGGAACAGTTCTTAAGTCCCACGTTGCTATCGCTGGAAAGACAACACTTGGCGAAGGATGTTCCGTGTTTCCCTTTGCGTCCTTGGGACATCTGCCTCAAGACTTGAAGTTCAACGGGGAACTCAGTGAAGTTCAAATTGGCAATAACTGTGTTATCCGTGAACATGTGACCATAAATCCAGGTACTGAAGGAGGAGGATCCCTCACAAAAATTGGGAATAATTGCCTAATTATGGTGGCGGCTCACATCGCTCATGACTGTATTCTCGGCAATGACGTTATTCTGGTGAATAATGCGACATTGGGCGGGCATGTTATTATTGGCGATTATGCCATAATTGGCGGCTTGTCCGCGGTCCATCAATTTGTCAGGATTGGGTCTCATGCGATGGTTGGTGGGGCTTCTGGCGTAGAAACAGATATTATACCATTTGGTTCAGCAACAGGAAACAGAGCGGTTCTCAGCGGCCTGAACCTGACAGGGATGAAAAGGCGTAATTTTCCTCGTGAAGAGATCCATGCGCTCAGGAATGCTTATAAAATGCTATTTGGAGACGAGGGAACATTTCAGGATAGAATTGCCCTGGTTACAGAAAAATACCCTGACTCTGACGTTGTAAAGTCTGTTCTTGATTTCATTAACGGTGAGACGAAACGTGGTTTCTGTCAGCCATAATAACAAAAATAGTGGAAGGGTGGGGATAATCGCCGGTCGCGGTGATCTCCCCCTCAGCTTGGCTAACAACCTTAAAAAACAAGGACAGGATCCTTTTCTGCTGCTTGTTAAGGGGGAAGCTTTACCTTCAGATTATACTGATTTTTCGCATGAAATAATTGCGATCACTAAAGTTGGAAAATTCCTCAAAATCCTGAAAAAAGAGAAGTGCAGCCGTGTTACGCTGGCGGGTCCCGTCGCACGTCCGGATTTTAAAAACATACTTCCAGATATGGAAGGCTTAAAACTTCTTGCGAAAATCAGCACGTCTGTCAGCAAAGGGGATGATGGACTGATGCGCGCAATTTCTTCCTACATCGAAGAAAAGGGCTTTCAATTGGTAGGGGCTCATGAATTGAATACAGAATTTTTGGCGGATGCCGGTCCGCTAGGCACCATTCTTCCAAACGAAGATGATTTATTGGACATAAAAGAGGGAATTCGAATTACGCAGGCCATCGGCGCGTTGGATATTGGGCAAGCTGTGATCATCCGAAATGGCTATGTTCTGGGAGTCGAAGCTGCTGAGGGCACGGAAAAGCTGATTGAACGTTGTGCTGAATTCGCGTGGGAAAAGCCGGCAGGTATTCTTGTGAAACTTGCAAAACCGGAACAGGACTTGCGAGCCGATATGCCAGCGGTTGGACCGGATACCATTTTGCAAATTGTATCTTCTGGATTGCGAGGTCTTGCTATTGAAGCAGACCGCTGTTTGATTGTCAGGAAAGACGAGGTCATTCGGTTGGCCAATGAAAAAGGCGTGTTTCTCTATGGGGTTTCTACGGAAAGTCAAAAATGAAGAAGGGTGAGGGGCCAGAGGTACCGGTAAAGGTATTTCTTGTGGCTGGAGAGCCCTCCGGTGATGCTCTGGCCGCGAGAATGATGGTCGGCTTGAAGCAGTGTCTGACAGATCAAACCATTGAATTTAGTGGTGTTGGCGGCCCGTTAATGGAGAAAGAAGGTCTTGTCAGTTTATTTCCCATGGACGAGTTGACAATTATGGGCATTGCAGAAGTCCTTCCAAAAATACCGCACCTATTAAAACGCATTCATCAAACCGCTCAATCCGCAATTGATATGACGCCAGACGTTTTTATTAGTGTTGATGCTCCTGATTTCAGTTTTCGTGTCGCCAAAAAGCTGAATTCGGCTTCCTTTACAAAAATTCATTATGTTGCACCGTCTGTTTGGGCCTGGCGCCCGGGTAGAGCTGCAAAAATAGCGCGTCTTTATGATCATCTTCTAACGCTTCTTCCCTTCGAGCCACCCTATTTCGAAAAAGAAGGGCTTTCGGCTACATTTATTGGCCATTCCGTCATTGAAGCGGGTGCGGATAAGGGAAATAGACAGGTCTTTCGTATCTCTCATGGCTTTAAAGACAACGATCCGATCCTGATGGTCCTGCCAGGAAGCCGGCGGAGTGAAGTGAGCCGACATTTGGATATTTTCAGGGAAACTGTTCTGCGTGTACAAAAATTAATCCCTGAACTTTCTGTAATTGTGCCTGTTATCGGGAAATCAGCAGACATTGTTCGCGAGCATCTGAAAAGCTGGCCCTTGAAATCGGTCATCATCGATGGAGAACAAGATAAATATGATGCCATGGCTGGAGCCGACGTGGCCCTTGCGGCATCAGGAACTGTGGGGCTGGAGCTTGCCCTTGCTAAATTACCGGCAGTCATAGCTTATAAAATGCACCCGATTACGGCTTATCTCGCCCGTAAGCTGGTAAAACTCGACTATGTAAATCTGATAAATATCCTGTCTAAAAAGGAAGTTGTGCCCGAACATCTTCTGGAGAATTGTAAACCGTCTAATCTGGCCCCTTCCTTGGTTGAACTTTTCGAAAATAAA
>JAESPT010000437.1 GCA_016765515.1 Sneathiella sp.
CCGAGATGATCAGCATCTCTGGTCTACTACACGTGGAATCAATTGATAATATTTCCAAAGCCTACAATTACAGCAAATTGACAGAAGAGGCGCGACACAGTCTTTCCGGGCAGGCATTAAGAGACAGCTTCCAGTCCAGGCCTGTCAGAATTTGTTTTCTTGGATGCTGGGATGCTGTTGGTGCAAAAGGAACTCCGATCATTGGATTACAACCGATTAGCAGGCTGTGGACCGAATATCACAGTGGCAAACTCTGTGAAAACATAGATGTTGCTTGCCAGGCTTTGGCCCTTGACGAAACCAACCCTGCTTTTGATCCACATATTTGGACTGGCATCCGATCCAGTAATTTTAAAAAACTTGAACAAGTGTGGTTTGCTGGAAGTCACGCCAACGTGACAGGAGGTCAGCGCGACAGCCGACTTTCAGACATCGCCTTTCGTTGGCTTCTCAACAAAGCATCAAAAGAAGGGTTGAAATTCGACGCTGAGAAGGTAGAGGATTTATCCACACCAGATCCAATGGGCTGTATTGCAGAGACACCGAAGCTGTCGCAATTCACCAAGTGGTTTTCAAAACGACATTATTTGCGCCCCGTCGGCATCGCCGATACTTTTCTTTCCAGGGAGCAAATACCGGGAACCGAGAAAATCCACACATCCATTCACAAGCGGGAACAAACAGACTCTTCCTATAGTCCCCTTGCCTTGTCCAATCTTCCGCCGGGAACTCTACCGGTATGCGAAAGCGAAGATGTTCCGAAACTATCCAACAGGCGGTATGATCGCCTTCAGGTCAACTGTCCTGCAACATTGCTTGTAAACAGCAGCAGATTTAATGGCAATTTGCTCGACTACAGTTCTGGTGGAGCCCGCATATGGATGCCACTTGATTTGCCCGTTGGGACGGAAATCACTCTCCGTTCCTCTGTTTTGTTTGATGCTGAGAAAGCGGGACGTGTCGTTTGGGTGAAAGACCAATCTCTTGGGCTGAAATTTACCGGTGAAACATCGCTGAATGATTTACAGATGCCTCCTCATCAAACGTTGCAGTAATCCCTGCAAATTGTCTGAAATGAACTTAAGTACGCGATGTTATGAGTTTTAACCCGGCCAGTCCGAATACAATGGAAGTCGTTCCTTCAATCCACCGTCTGAAAGAGGTATATATTCGAACCATGGGTTCCGTGGAAAAAGCAATGGCATAGCCCCCGAAGACTCCGATACCAAGCAACCAGCATCCGCCGACAATCAGGAATGAAATCCAGACGGGAGCCCCGGGCTCCACGCCAATTGCGATGACAGCAAGCCAGGAAAATATGGATTTCGGATTGGTTAAATGAAGGGCCAGACCTCGGCCAAAATACTGCGCTGAGGACAGTTCCCTACCTGTTTTCACAGTCTGTGAAATATCCGGACGCATCGCCGAGCGGAAAGCCTTAAAAGCCAGCCAGAACAGATAAAGGCCACCGGCCACTTTCAACGCTGACATCAACCAACCGAATGTTGACATAAATGCCGACAATCCCAGCGCTGCCAGGATACCCCAGGTCAAGGAGCCAAAGACAACACCTAAAGCCAGGAACAATCCAGCCCGACGACCTGTACGCATAGAGGTTGCCATGATGGCAAGGTTAGCCGGACCCGGACTTGTTGTTGCAATTAAATATGCTCCGATGGCGAGCGCGACATCCGGCAAATAGGGTATCAAGTCAGACATGTTTTCTCACCAGCCACACTATAAATTGAAATTCAAAACAGAAACGTCAAACGCTGGATTTCATGATCCGCTGTTTTTCACGATTCCAATCCCGAGATTTTTCTGTCGCACGCTTGTCATGCTGTTTTTTACCGGAGGCAAGACCCAGTTTAACCTTCACTTTGCCCCGTTCATTAAAATACAGGGAAAGCGGCACAACTGTTTTTCCGGCTCTTTGTATCTGAGCTTCCAGTTTCACCAGTTCTTTACGGTGCATCAGAAGCTTACGCGGCCTGGCGGGATCATGATTGTTACGATTACCAAAATTGTATTCAGCAATATGAGCGTTCACCAGATACAGGCCACCATTTTCAAAAGACGCATAGGACTCCTGAATATTTGCGCCGCCGGCACGCAGGCTTTTCACCTCCGTCCCGACGAGCATAATTCCAGCTTCAAAATCATCTGTAATGAAGAAGTTGTATCTGGCCTTTCGGTTTTCTGCGATTGTCTTGCCACTCATGGTGCTACCGTTCTTTAATCCAGAATGCCCGCATGGCGCATGGCTGCTTCTACTTCGCGCTTTACGTCCTCTGAAATACCAACCAAAGGCAAACGGACATCCGTCTTACATTTGCCCAACAGAGATAATGCATATTTGGTTGGTGAAGGGCTTGAAAACAAGAACAAAGCGCGGTGCAAAGGTATTAAAAGGTCCTGACAGCGAATTGCCTCCTCTTTATTTCCTGCGAGACTGGCTTCCTGCATACGGGAAACCAATTCAGGCGCCACATTGGACGCCACGGAAATACAGCCAACCCCACCATGAGCATTGAAACCAATAGCCGTTGCATCCTCACCGGAAAGCTGAATAAATTCTGGACCGCAATGATGGCGCTGAAAGGATACACGACCAACATCACCGGTAGCATCTTTAACGCCGACGATATTTTTCAGCTTCGATAGTGCGCCCATAGTCTCCGGTGCCATATCGACAACACTGCGCCCTGGAATGTTGTAGATATAAATCGGAATATCCACAGCATTGTTGATGGCCTCATAATGGGCATACATGCCTTCTTGCGTCGGTTTATTGTAATACGGCATGGCGACAAGAATGGCGTCAGCCCCAGTTTTCTGTGCCTGTTGACCCAAGCGAATGGCTTCGAGCGTATTATTAGACCCAGCACCGGCCATAACAGGAACACGGCCACCCGCCGCTTCGATGCACAGCTCAACAACACTGTCATGCTCTGGATGACTAAGCGTTGGAGACTCACCTGTTGTGCCCACGGGCACCAGGCCTTTAGTTCCGGATTTTATCTGCCAGTCACAAAAGGATTGGAAAGCTTTTTCATCCACACGCTCTCCATCAAACGGAGTGATAAGCGCAGTGAGTGATCCTCTAAACATGACAGTTTCCTCTAAAGTGTAATAAATGTGTTCATCTTTCACGATCTCAGCTTTTCCTGAGCCTTTCAGCCAGACCGAAAGATTGATTTATAGGCAGACTAGGGAACTTGGCAAGAAGTAACTGAGGTTGGACCTCCCCTTTCAACAAAAAAGAGGCAAACCGGTCGAAATCGGTTGAGAAAACCGAGCACCCTCATCAAAAAATTCGATTTTCAATCAGATTACATCAACATACGAAGCCGTACTTGCTTTCGAAACACGGCATATCATTCCATTTTTCTCATTTAGAGTTTTGGTAAGCACGCCATCCATGCGATAATTAAGTGAAATTTATTCTCTGATAAATCGGATGCGAAAATTTTATACAGTCCCCAATTCGCGCCTCAACATTCATCAGTGTCTTTACCCTTGGCATCATTAATTGCGTTTGCTGCGAGGCGTCATTGCAGAGATGATCGATATGTTTCGTCTCGTTGATAATAACAGGATTAGGTTTCTGGAAGATTGCGGCAGGCTTATGCGAAAACTGAATACAATTCTCAAAAGAACAACAAATGAAGCTTGAAACACAAAGGCTAGTATTACGTCCTTTACAAAAAACTGACTTACCTCGCATGATCGACTACGCGACAAAACCTGAATTTTACCAATATCTACCCATAGAAAATCAGACTGAGGAGACCATTCGAACATTCTTCAAGGAAAGGATGAAAGATCAGAAAAATGGTTCTGCAACCCGACACACTTATGCTGTCGCTTTAAAACAAACGGACCATATCATCGGCACAATTCGTCTGGAAATCATCAATAAGGAAAAACGCATTGCCGATATAGGATATGCAATGGATCTCTCCTATCAAGGAAAGGGATTGATGTCTGAAGCGGTGCATCAGATTGTACAGCATGCTTTTTCAACCCTTGGCATTTCAACAATTTGGGCGAGTGTCTTAAAAATAAATGTGAAATCCTGGAAATTATTGGAACGGATAGGGATGCAACGTTCCGCAGCGTCCCCTTTAAAAAGTGACTTATCCGAAGGTGGTAGAGAAGACGAATATCAGTATGTCCTTCATTGTGAAGGATCTAGATAAATATAATTAAGAAATCCGATTGTTTTTTAAGTACTAAAGTCCAGGCGAACATTTCGATTAGGCCTCGTTGTAAGTCCTCTTAATAATTTAACGATCCACATTCTATTTCTTAATAAGTCATTGAAATTAATTTATTATTTTAAAAATCGTAATTAAAATATCACCATCTAGTGTATAGGCCATCACTACTATTTGTAATATTATTACGAATCAATACAGCTAAAAGCTATTATTAGGACAAATATCGATAGAATTTCAGTCTAGTTTTATCCAAAAATTCACCGTTTTTAAACTTCCATTACATTAGTTTACTACTAAATTATTACACGTAATGTATTTTTAAACAAAACAATCTAATAAACAGTTCCTGTGAGACTGTTAGTAGGTGTTAAGTATGCAATTTAAAAACATCCTTTTAAACACAAGCGGTTCGGTATCAATTTATGCCGCTCTCTTTACCATTGTTGCCGTTGGCGCCGGTGCTCTCGCGCTGGATGTCGGCCGCATGACCCTCCTGAGGGCAGAAATGCAAGATCGCGCTGACGCAGGCGCCATGGCAGCAGCACAATTTCTCGATGGAAGCTCTGGCGCCCGGGTAACAGCAACGGATGTTGCAACAAATTCGATGACGCAGACCAGCGGAACAAACAATCAGGCATTAACGGTTGATACAGTCACTTTTTACAGCTCTCTCAGTCCGCTAACCGTCGCCACAACAGATACCAACGCCAAATACATTTCTGTCACCCTGGATGAAAGCAATATTGATTTTCTATTCGCCCCGCTCTTGAGTATGTTATCGAATTCACCGCAGAGCACAGTTGGCACTCAGTCCGCAAACGCAATCGCAGGACCGAAACCCTTTCTATGCCATGCGCCTCCTCTAATGATTTGCGACTTTCTTGAAAATAGTCCGCCTACGGATCTCAGAGATCCCGATAACTATGGCCGTATGATCGTCTTGAAAGAACCTCAAGGAGGCGGCGGTTGGGCTCCGGGCAATTTTGGCCTTCTATCACTCCCCGATGGATCAGGAGGCGCAAGCGCTATTGAAGCGGCTTTGGCTGCCGAAGTACCATCAGATTGTTACAGCCTTGAAGTAGAAACAGCGACCGGCTCAAAAACCAATAAAATCAAAAACGGCATAAATGCCCGATTTGACAGACCGGGTAATTCCTGGCCCTTCCCCGCGCCAAATGTCATCAATTACCCAAGGGATAACGACATTATTGCCGATAGCGATGTGAAACTTGGTGATGGGAATTGGGATATTGAAAGCTATTGGCCTGCCCGTCATGGCGGTGCTACCGTTCCTGCTGGTTTGCAGGACCATAACAGTGAACAAACACCGCGCCTTCAGGTTTATCTATACGAGTTGGGCAAATCTTACTGGCGATACGGGAACGAGACAATCTATCCCATTCCAACCAGCTCGTCTTTACCAGCAGGTTATGAAGAAGTTATTCCCCCTGCGACGGATGTACCGGTGGATACATCAAATGCAGACGATAACGAATTTGACGGTGTCCCGTCACAAACGGTTGCTTCAAACGACGCGTTCCGACGCTATTTGCAGGTGGCTCAATTGCAATGTGTTTCAGACAATATCCGTGGCAACGGAACCTATCCGACAAATGGCAATTTTATTGAAGTCCTTGTTACCGAATATGTACCAGATCCACCGAATGCCGCTATTTACGGTGAAATTATCCGCGCTCTAACTCCTTCAAACGCATCGGATTACCATGCCAATGTTGAACTCTATTAAACGATTTATAAAATCAGTCAGTGGATCGTCTGCGGTTGAATTTGCACTCTATCTCCCGATACTTCTTCTTTTGGTCATTGGCACCACTGAAGTTGGGTATGCCATTTCGCAAAGTGTGATGCTTGAAAAAAGCATTCGATCCGGGGCTCTATACGCGGCAAGATCGGACCTCCCCTTATCCGCCGCCTCCATAACGGCGGTGACCAATGTAATACAAAAGGGAAATTCCAATGGAACGGGCAATTTTCTGATTGATGGCTGGAGTGATACAGCGGCAACACTCACCATTACTGTGAGCAACTATACTTTAACGACCTCCTCTTCTGTGCTCGGCAGTGATCAGCTCCCGGTGATAACCATTACAGCCAGAGTTCCTTATCAACCCATTCTGGGCAATTTGATGACAGATTTGGGACTTGGAAACATTACTCTATCTCTTTCTCATGAGCAGGCGCATATCGGTGTATAAATTTAGAAAATTCCTCCGCAATACAAGAGGCGCAGCAGCCGTAGAATTTGCTTTTATCATGCCTCTTCTACTGTTGATTAGCTTTGCAACCATTGAATTCATTGCTGTTACGTTCGAATATCATAAAGCAAATGAAGCAACGAGAGTCATCGCCCGTAATTTGTCACTTGCTGCCCCGCTGGTGAGTGAGGCAACATTGATCGCCGCGAACACGTATACATGCACAACAGCGACATGTTCCGGAATTAGTGGCATGATCACAGACGCACAGGCACTGTTGCCCTACCTAACGGCATCTGATGTCGAAATAAGTTATGAAATAACAGACCTTGGAAATATTGGATATTCTGTTGGTTACAAACCCATGATTGTCGTCAAATTAACAGATTTAACTTACAATTTTGTTATGTTAGGTGCGTTTCCTGGTGTACCGGACAGCATCGCACTTACCCCTGCCGAAACCAGTATCCTGGGTAAGTGGTATTAAGGATTTTTGCCCCCTTATCATTTTTAGCAAACATTCAGTATAATCACGTCAGGGGATAATTACGTCTGCCTTGTATAGTCGTTTCCGGCAGTTCGACATAAAAAGATTGTCATCATCGATGTCCCTCCTTGATCCGCCCTGCATTGTAGGTATCCTGTTCTGACACTTCTTCAGAAAAGGGATAAAAAGTGACGACTATCGCAACTAAACCAAAAACCATTCATTTAAGCGATTACCAGTCCCCAGCCTTTTTGATCTCAGACGTCCAGCTTACAGTCGAGCTCGGTGAGGAAAGCACACTGGTAACCTCTTTACTGCAGTTCAAAAGAAATGGTTCAGATAGTCGGCAGGTTCGATTGCACGGGGAAAATCTGGTCCTGAAAAACCTCGCCGTTGATGGGGTTGATATCCCAACAACAGAATATACGCTCTCTAACACAGAGCTCTGTTTTCTGGCACCCAGTGATAATTTCACCGCGCAAATCATTACGGAATTAAAACCTCAGGAAAATACCGCTCTTGAAGGGCTGTATAAATCAAGCGGCAATTTCTGCACACAATGTGAAGCCGAAGGCTTTCGCAAGATCACCTATTTCCTCGATCGCCCCGATGTTATGGCAACCTTCACCACCACGATTATCGGAGATGCCGATAAGTATCCCTTTATGTTGTCCAACGGTAATCTGGATGGTCAAGGTTTGTTAAGCGATGGCCGCCAATTCTTTCGATGGGTCGACCCTCATCCAAAACCTGCCTATTTATTTGCATTGGTTGCTGGCG
>JAESPT010000438.1 GCA_016765515.1 Sneathiella sp.
CCCCGAAGAAATGAGTGGGCATACCCTCGCTATCATTAACGAAAAAAAACAAGAGAACCGTGCCGCATCCTGACAAACACAGCTCAACCCATTTTTTAGCGATTCGGATCGCTGTCAGAACCCTGTGCCTTATTGCCGTCCTGACAACGACTTTTCCTGCGGTTGCCAATCCGGATATTGAGCTCAGGAAATTGCGACAAGCCCTCACAGCTTCCAGTGAGCGGCAGGAAGAAATCTCGGCTCGACTGCAACTCCTTTCCGGCGAAATCAAAGCTCTGAAGGAGAAATCTGTTACCGTTGCCAAACGACTGGTTAATATCGATCGCAAGATGTTGAAAACTGAAGAGAGACTTGCAGATATCCAAAATGTTGAACAGCAAACATTGGCAACACTTGCTGAACAGAATGAAGGATTGGCAGACACCTTATCCGCTTTATTGCAGCTAAGTCGCCAGCCAGAAGGATCTCTCGTCGGCAGTCCGGACAATTTGATCAACAAATTACGCACAGCAATACTTTTAAAAGCTGCCGTTGCAGCGTTAAAAGAAGACGCAGATACTTTAACCGACCAACTGGAAACTTTGGCAACACTTCGAGATCAGTTTTTGGCAGAAAAAAAGAGCTTTCAGGATCTACAAGCGAGTCGAATGTCTGAACAAAAAACCCTGAATTCTCTGCTTATTTCTAAAAGGTCTGCCCAATCCTCCTTGGCTGGACGCAACTCCAAAGAAGCCACAGAACAGCGAAAATTAAGCATAGAAGCCCGCGATCTTGTCGCCTTGATCAATACCCTTGAGACACGAAAACAAGTGCGCCTCAAAGATGAAAGAGTGCGCATTGAAAGAGAAATTATCCGTCAGGAAAAATTAAGACAGGCCGAAATTAATCGAAAAAAAGAAGAAGAAATCCAGCAAGCAAAAGAAGCTGCCCGGGATCAAAAAAATAAGGAGACGCGGATTGCTGCAATTCCAAAACCTCGTCCTTCACGTAAATCTGACACGGCGCAAAATGCGGTTGCACCAGCACCAAAACCGGATCAACTGGCGGCACTAAATTTGAGAAAGTCATTTTCTAAAGCAAAAGGAACACTTGCTTTACCTGTTGGTGGTAGAATTATTTCGCAATATAATGCATCAAGAGAAATTGGAAAAAGAAACGGAATTGTGATCGAAACGCGAGGGAATGCTGCTGTAGTGTCTCCTTATGATGGACAGATCGCTTTCGCCGGTCCTTTTCGGCAGTACGGGCTTTTGTTGATTATTGACCACGGAGAAGGCTATCATACTCTTCTTGCAGGGATGGGTTCTATTGAAGGATCCGTCGGACAGCTTTTATTAGCGGGTGAACCTGTTGGGCAAATGAAAAGCAGCACTAGTGTAAAACCGACTCTCTATATGGAACTAAGAGTCAAAGGATCTACCATCAACCCTACCCCCTGGTTGGCGGCAGAAAATAGAAAGGTCAGCGGATAATGAGAAATGTTTTTACGGGTATTATGGCGACAGCGGCTATCGCCCTTTCCCTGGCAATTCTGTTCACACCAGAAAAAGAGGTAGAAGCCAGTTCTGAAACCTACCGGCAGCTCAACCTGTTTGGGGATGTGTTCGCAAAGATCCGGGAAGATTATGTTGAAGAGGTTGATGATTCCAAATTGATTGAAGCCGCAATCAACGGAATGCTCGCCTCTCTTGATCCTCATTCCAGCTATCTAAATCCCAAAAACTATACTGGTATGAAAGTTCAGACCCGAGGCAAGTTCGGTGGTTTAGGCATTGAAGTCACAATGGAAAATGGCCTGATTAAGGTTGTAACGCCCATTGACGAAACTCCCGCTGCAGCGGCAGGGGTCCAGTCGGGCGACTTTATAACCCATTTGGACGGCGAACCTGTTCTTGGCCTGTCCCTTGCGGATGCGGTGGAAAGAATGCGCGGCTTGGTGGATACAGATATCGCCATCACCATTCGGCGCAAGAGCAGTAAAGAGCCTATCGAACTGACAATCACCCGCGCAATCATTACGGTTCAATCCGTACGAGGTCGGCTTGAAGGGGAGGACATAATCTATATTCGTATTTCCAGTTTCACAGAACAGACCGACAGTGGCCTTCGTAAAACCATCAAACGGCTTGAAGCAGAAGCAGGCGGTGATTACAAAGGACTGATCTTGGATCTTCGGAATAATCCCGGCGGTCTTCTGGATCAGGCTATCGCTGTTTCAGATGCCTTTCTTCCAAAAGGTGAAATCGTTTCAACACGGGGCCGCGATACTCGTAATTCCCAGCGGTATAATGCCACTTCTGATGATATAGTGAACGGCAGACCTATTGTTGTTATCATCAATGGTGGATCGGCCAGTGCATCAGAAATTGTTGCAGGAGCCCTGCAAGATCACCGCCGAGCCGTCATTCTGGGCACAAAAAGCTTTGGCAAAGGCTCCGTTCAGACAATTGTTCCTCTGCAGGGAAACGGTGCTATGCGCATGACAACAGCGCGCTATTACACCCCCTCAGGTGTCTCCATCCAGGCAAAGGGTATCCTCCCGGATATTGAGGTTGAACAAGCCCGACTGGAAGTTCTGGAATCAGGCTTTAGACGCTCGGAAGCCGACCTCCGAAATCACCTAGAAAATGGAGATGCCAAAAGTGACGCCAAGAAGAAAGACAAGGCAGATACAAAAGACAGTGACGTGCAAGACTATCAGCTTCTTCGCGCAAAAGACCTTTTGAAAGGTGTCTATCTATTTGCGAAAAAGAATTTCAACTGATTTTGAAAATTAAACAATCGTAAATCAAGCGAGTACCTCTTGTTGAAAATAGGAGCGAGAAAAATACTTGAACCGGCCTCCCTAAAAAGAGTGCCGGTTTTGTTGCTCCTCTATGCCCTTCTTTTCCTGTCGCTTGCTACAATGGCGGGGTGGTTATATTGGGCGGATTTCGACAAAGACATAAGCTCCCCGACAACGGCACACACCGCCATAACACCGCCAGAACCGACAGAACCGACAGACGAAAAACACGAGGGCATGACGCCGACCAAACATGCCGTGACTACTGATACGCCTCACTCTGAGACAGAAGAAACACCAGAGGAGCCGCATCATATAGAGGCAGATGGGTCAGAATCAGCGAACAAGCACGAACCTGATGACATTCCTGTCCAA
>JAESPT010000439.1 GCA_016765515.1 Sneathiella sp.
ACCTCTGCACAAATTCCGTAGAAAGTTTGCAAATTAACGTCTAACCCTTTTTGCGGATCGATCAGGGTTACTTTGATGGGAAAAACAATCTCAGTTTGATATCCCCACGTCAAAAAACCGTACGTTTGAAACAGGCTTGGTTGGGGCCAAAGTATTTCGACAGATTTCAAATTGCTGGATCCTGCCCAGTTAAACTGGGGCGGAAGCCCCGCATCTCCAGGATTCCGCCAATATGTTTTCCACCCTTTGTCGAGTTCAATCTGCAGTCCGATCAGAACTTCAGAGCTCTGCCCTGTTCCTGTTGTCGCTGAAATCAAACGGCTTCTGGACATATCTGTAGAAATCCATTGACCGGGAGCATAGGCCACACCAGCGGCTAGAGTTTGAACGAAACCTATCTCCGCCAGTAGAATCAAAACAATAAGAGTATGATAAAATCGCTTCATTTTTAGAACTTCAATCACCAATTAGAGTATTGGAGGGTAATTTCACCTCCCTTAATAAAGCATTCTTAACATGTTGTGTGTCACAATTGCTTTAGTGTGCAGTGTATTACAATTTATTTAACTATGATTAACGTTCAAACATGTCGGAAATAAAAGTAAACGATGGATATCTAGAAGGCCAGATTTTGGTGGCGATGCCAACCATGTCTGATCCTAGATTCAAAAGATCAGTCATACTTCTGTGTTCCCATTCAGAAGAAGGCGCGATGGGCATTGTCCTGAACAAGAATTTAAGCGTGATATCCTTTGATGAATTGCTCGAGCAATTGAATCTGCACCCCTCCCATAATAATGGCGAGCCACGGGTTCATTTTGGAGGTCCCGTCGATACAGAACGTGGATTTGTCCTGCATTCCACTGATCTTGTACACGAATCGACAACGGTGATTGGAGAAGGAATTGCCTTAACGGCAACGATTGAAATGCTCGAAACCATGGCCACGGGTCACGGTCCCCATAGTAGTTTCCTGGCATTGGGATATTCGGGATGGGGCCCCGGTCAACTGGAACTGGAAATCCAGAATAGCGGATGGCTGGTCGTTAATGCAGATCAGGACCTTGTCTTTGGTGAGAAACTAGACGCAAAATGGAAAGCGGCCATCGGTAAACTCGGCTTCGATCCCGGTCTCCTGTCAATGGACACTGGCCACGCTTGATTTCTTTATTGCCATTGCATCCCCTTTTATAATCGCAAAGAGCAAATGATCCTGCCAGATACCATTTATGCATAAATACTGACGCGCATGCCCTTCATGGGAGAAACCAATTTTCTCCAATAAAGAAGCACTTGGAATATTATCTGGAAGACAGGCGGCTTCGATGCGCCTTAACCCAAATTTGTCGAATAATTCAGGTAACAGAGCGCAGATCCCCTCGCACATATACCCTTGGCGTATGTAAGGCTGTCCCGTCCAGTATCCGATTGTCCCCGTTTGAGCGACACCCCGCCGAATGTTACTTAACGTTATGCTGCCGACGAGCTGATGATCTTCATTCCTAAAAATAAAAAAAGCGTGTCCCACATCCTCTTTTGCGTCCCGGGCATATTGCCTGAGACGCGCCCGAAAACTAGACTTAGTGAGCGTATCAGGCGACCATACAGGCTCCCAGGGAACAAGATGGGGTCGACTTTCCTGCCGGAGCTTCGACCATCCATCCCAATCAGACATTTGAGGATATCTCATATAGATCCGTTTGGTCGCGATGACTTTTTGTCGGCGCCAATTTAACAAACTTGCAAGCACATCCACCTCATCGGTTGCCCAAAATGGCAGTCAAAGAGGGAAGAGACTGCCGTTAGTTAAATCTTGCCGCAATTCGGTCAAATGATTCAAGCTTATTAATTGGTCCCATTGCCGCGACAGTGGGCGTCGCTGTGGCAAAGAGACGTTTTGCAACTTGCTGAATACGTTCAGCTGAAACCGCATTAATTTGAGCCGTGATCTCAGCGGGGGGGATAACCCGTCCATAAATCAGCATCTGCCGAGCATGGACTTCACATCGCGCTGCGGGGCTTTCCTGGCCCATAAGCAGTCCAGCCTTATGCTGCGCTCTGGCCCGATCAACCTCCTTTTCAGTGATCGTTTCCGTCGCTTTTAGCAGCTCATCAATAATGACCCCACTCAGTTCTTCTATCTGATCCGGCCCTGTGCCGGCATAAACTGAGAAAAGTCCTGTATCGGCGAATGAAGAGGAAAAGCTGAAAACAGAATAACAAAGCCCGCGTTTTTCGCGTACTTCCTGAAATAAGCGCGAGGACATACCACCGCCAAGCAAACCAGACAAAATCTGCGATGCATAAAAATCATCATCCGAATAGGAAACACCTGGAACAGAAAGTGCAAAATGAACCTGCTCCAAGTCCCGGACCTCCCGGAATTCACCGCCCTCATAATTGGCTGCATCCATTCCCGTTCGCCCGGAAACAGAGAGATCTGAAAACAACTCTTCTGCCAGAGTGACCAATTCATCGTGATCAATTGCTCCAGACGCACTCAACACCATTCCCGAACCAATATATCGGTCTTTCAGATACCCAGAAATCGTCTCGCGTTTAAAGCCGCGGACAAGCTCTGAAGTGCCGAGGATCGACCGACCGAAGGATTGTTTTGGAAAGGCCGTTTCCTGCAAATGATCAAATATGATGTCATCCGGAGTATCATTCGTCTGGCCGATTTCCTGAACAATCACTTCCTTTTCACGTGCAAGTTCTTCGGCATCAAACGTCGATTTTTGCAGGATGTCCGCAAGGATATCTGTTGCCAACGGCACATCATCCTTTAACACACGAGCAAAATATGCGGTCTGGTCCCGACTTGTATAAGCGTTCAGATGACCGCCAACGGCTTCGATGGATTCGGCAATTTCAAGGGCACTCCGTTTTTCCGTACCTTTGAACGCCATATGTTCCAGAACATGTGAAATGCCGTTTTCGGCGGGTGTCTCATGCCGGGCCCCGGTATCCACCCATACACCAACTGCGGCCGTTTCCAAATGTGGCATTGGGTCTGAAATAACCCGCATACCGTTTTGCAATGTCGAAACTTTCACGTTCATTGAATATCTTTCTATCAAACAGAGCTTAAAATCCGGGCTCTCTTCGTAATATAGGACTTAACAGTACCAAGATCAT
Organism: Sneathiella sp.; assembly: GCA_016765515.1. Lineage (GTDB taxonomy): Bacteria > Pseudomonadota > Alphaproteobacteria > Sneathiellales > Sneathiellaceae > Sneathiella. The sequence goes on from JAESPT010000439.1 coordinate 3,139, forward strand.
TTTGCAGCTGGTCAAATTTTTCATCGCGGTCAAACAAATCATCCAGATGTGCCGGTAATTCCGGGTATTTCCCGATCGCCTTTTCAACAGCTACAGGAAATTTAGCCGGATGAGCCGTAGAGAGGCATACCATTGGAACCGCGCTATTACTTCGGCAATCCTCGGATACCTTCAAACCAATGGCAGTGTGTGGGTCTATCAGTTTATTACTCTCGGCCAAAGTCGATTTAATGGTAGAAAGCGTGTCCTGTTCACTGCAGTTACCCGCTGAAAACAGTGCCTCATTCATCTGGGACATATTAACAGCAAAACCGTCTTCGTCATCCAGTTGACGCATCCGTTCTTTTATTGCGCTTCCATCCCGGCCACATAATTCGAAAAGGAATCGTTCAAAATTACTGGACACCTGAATATCCATACTCGGACTAACGGTCGGATTAACGCCAGTTTTACGATACTCCCCCGTATTGAAAAAGCGGGACAGAATATCGTTTCGATTGGTTGCAACGATCAATTGGTCAATGGGAAGGCCCATTTTATGCGCACAGTAACCGGCATAAATATCGCCAAAATTCCCGCTAGGGACGGAGTAAGAGATCGGACGATCCGGCCCGCCCAGACTTACTGCCGTGGTAAAATAGTATACAATCTGCGCCATGACACGGGCCCAGTTGATAGAATTTACAGCAGAAACACTCAAGCGATCCCGAAACTCCAGATCATTAAACATGGCTTTCACCATGGCCTGGCAATCGTCGAAATCGCCTTCAACCGCGATATTATGAACGTTGCTGTCAAGAACGGTGGTCATCTGACGTCGCTGAACATCAGAAACACGGCCCGCTGGATGCAGAATAAAAATATCCACCGCATCCCGCCCTCTGCAGGCTTCAATGGCAGCAGATCCGGTGTCTCCGGAGGTTGCGCCGATAATGGTCACCCGTTTGTCCTGTTTGCCCAGCAAATGGTCATACAAAAGCCCCAGAAGCTGCAAGGCAACGTCTTTAAAGGCGAGCGTCGGTCCATGATAGAGTTCCATCAGAAACTCGTTTTCGCCAAGCTGCGACAAAGGAACAACAGCTTTGTGAAAAAAAGTGCCATAGGCCTTTTCTGTCATTTCCCGAAATTCAGTGGGCGATATACAGTCCCCAAGGAACGGTTGCAAGACTTGCGCCGCAACCTCGGCATAGCTTTTTCCCGCCAGGCCCCGAATTTCATCCTTGGACATCTGCGGCCAGGTTTCCGGAACATACAAGCCGCCGTCACGGGCAAGGCCGGTCAGGACAACTTCTTCAAAATTCAATCTGGGCGCATCACCGCGTGTACTAATATACTGCACCTATTGTCTCCGTTTCAGAATGTGGGCGAAAAAGTTATACACAGGCCGCCCGTATGCACAAGTGTCAAGTTCACAAAACTGCTAGATTTCAATTGGATAATCAGATCAGTCAGAGAGATATCTCATTGCAGATGGTCTTTAAAAGCGGTTGTTTGCAGGGCCTCACCCGTGGCATCTTTCAGCACTGTATCCGTTGATTTCAGACTGCCCAACTCATGAACATTCTTCTTCAGCCAACCAACCAGAGATTTAAAGTCACCTTTTCCAATCTGTTCGGGTAAATCCGGCAAGGCCTCCTTTGCCGCTTTATAGAACTGCGCCGCTGCCAATGCGCCCATTGTATACGTGGGAAAATAACCGATTGCACCACCGGGCCAATGAATATCCTGCAAACATCCCAGTTTATCATTCGGTGGCGTAATTCCCAGCAACTCCTTCATACCATCATTCCAACTTGCTGGCAGATCGTCAATGACTAGATCACCTGACAGCATCGCCTTTTCCAAGCGATAGCGAAGAATCACATGTAGCGGATAGGTCACTTCATCTGCATCTACCCGAATAAAGCCGCGTTCAACATGGTGATAAAGGCGTTTGAAATTATCAAAGCTCCAGTGATCTCCTTCTCCGTTGAAGGCGTCGCGTATTTTCGGCAAGGCGTAAATTAAAAATTCAGGACTTCTGGAAAGCTGCATTTCCACCAACAGCGACTGACTTTCATGCAACGCCATGCCGCGCGCATTGCCAATCGGTTGAGACCGCCATTTTTTAGGAAGATTCTGTTCATACAGAGCATGACCTGTTTCATGCAGCGTCCCCATGAGACTCTGGGTGAAATCATTTTCTTCATACCGGGTTGTCAAACGCACATCATCCGGTACGCCGCCCGTGAACGGATGATGACTGGTGTCAAGACGTCCCCTCTCAAAATCAAAGGTCAAAGCCTTCATGAAAGACATGCCCAGTTCTTTCTGCGCCTTCAGCTCGAACGGTCCTTCTGGCATTTCAAAGGATGTATCCGCCGCTTGTTTCTCGAGCACTTTTTGCAGGAAATCAGGAAGAAATCCCTCAAGGTCAGCAAATAAGGTATCTATTATTTCAGAATTACAGCCTGGTTCAAATTGATCCAGCAATGCATCATAAGGTGAAACACCAAAGGCTTCCCCCTTCGCCGTTGCAATTTTTTGAGATAAATTCACGACTTCCTTCAAGCTGGGCGCCAATAAGCCAAAATTGCTTTCTTCTCTCGCCTGACGCCATTTCATTTCACAATTTGACGTCGCGAGGGAAAAGGCTTCAACAAGGTCAGAATCCACAGCATTGGCGTGTTGCCATTCATGCCGCATTTCATGCAGGTTTGCTTTTTGCCACTCATCCAGGGAGGACAGCTCTTGTTCCGCCGTATCAAGGACGTCTGAGATTTCAGCACCCGTGATCAATTCATGGGCGATGACGCCAATTGTCGCCTGCTGCTCGGCCCGAACTTCAGCCCCGCCGTCCGGCATCATCACAGCGCTATCCCAGCCCAGAACCGCACTAGCACCAGATAAAGCATTCTTTTTTTTGAATAATTTCTCTAACTTTTCATAGGCTGACATGCTGAAGATCAACTTTCCTGATTACGTCCGCGATTAAGCCCAAAAACAACAAAGATAACACTCATTGCCACGGCCAAACCAAGCCAGGTGAAAAAATACTCAATATGATTGTTTGGGATAGAAATACGGGTCTGTCCTCCCAGAGGCCAACCTCCCGGTACATCAGATTTATCCAGCTCGACAAATACCGGAGCAACTTCCATGTTCAAGTAAGTCGCCATTCGGTCAATTTCACCGTAAAGCCAGACATTGGTTTTTTCATTGCTGTCCGGCATAAAGGACCAGCCTTTCGACCAGGGTTTTTTGACAATCCCAGAGACAACCAGCTCACCTGTCTGAAGTCCCTGTTTCCGGTTATCCGCGTCTTTTTTCGTATCCGGCACCCATCCTCTGTTAACCAGAACAATCCCCTGATTGTCTGTTCTGACGAAAGGCGTAATAACCTGAAATCCTTTGCGCCCTTTTACCGCGTGACTGAACAGGTGAATTTCTTTTTCATGGAGAAACTCCCCTTTCATCATCACCCTGCGATACCCCCAGTCTTCGGGGTCAATTACCCCGCCGGGTAGAAAGACTGGCGCTTCCGCCAGTTGCTGGTTCAGAGTATCAACCAGATCAACTTTCCAGTTGTATCGGTTCAATTGCCAAACGCTAAGGGTAAGCATGATAAGAACTGCGGGCACTGTCATGACAGTTGGCCAGACACCGGGAGAGAATTTTTTCATAATTAATCGTGTTTGATTTCTGAAGTTGCTTTGTGTTTGAACTGTAAGGCAATCAGCAGCGCTTTGAAAGGCCGGAGCAGTCCGATTGAGCCAAATAATATAGTCGGCATCCAGATTACCAGTTGCAGCCAGTATGGCGGGCTAAATGTCATTTCAGTCCAGAAAGCCAAACCAACAACCAGAAATCCAAGAATAAAAATGACAAAAACGGCAGGACCATCGCCACTGTCAATTGCCTGAAGGTCTTGCCCACAAACAGAACAGGCTTTCTCAACATCGAGAAAGCCCTTAAAGAGTTTCCCCTTCCCGCATGCAGGGCATTTGCAGGTAATGCCTGTGCGGAAAGGAGAGATCGTTTGTTTTGAAAAAGCGGACACGCTTTTTCCTTCTTAGGCGCCCCACAAGTAGATGGAGACAAAAAGGAAGAGCCAGACAACATCAACAAAATGCCAATACCAGGCAGCGGCTTCAAAGCCAAAGTGATGGGTTGTCGTGAAATGACCTTTGGTTGCCCGGATCAGGCAGACCAATAAGAAGATGGTTCCGATAAGAACGTGAAAACCATGAAAACCAGTCGCCATATAGAACGTTGATGCGTAAATACCGTCCGTAAAACCAAAGGCAGCATGAGAATATTCATAGGCCTGAACACATGTAAAGACGGCACCCAAAATGACGGTAAGGGTCAGTCCTTGGACAAGACCTTTGCGATCACCATGCTGAAGTGCGTGATGTGCCCAAGTTACGGTCGTCCCTGAGGTCAGCAAAATAAGTGTGTTTACAAGCGGAAGATGCCAAGGATCAAACGTCTGTATACCTTCTGGCGGCCAAACAGCACCAATCGCTTCCGTCGGGAAGAAGGAGGCATTAAAATAGGCCCAGAACCAGGCAACGAAGAACATCACTTCTGACGCAATGAACATGATCATTCCGTAGCGAAGTCCAAGCTGAACAACAGGTGTATGGTGCCCCTGATGCTCGCCCTCTTTCACAACATCACGCCACCAAGCAAAGGATGTATACAGCAGCACAATCATACCAATTGTGAAAACAGCGAACCCTTTGTCATGCATCCACATAACGGTACCAATAGCGGTAACAAAAGCAGCCAAAGCTGCCAGTGCTGGCCACGGGCTTGGATCTACGAGATGATAATCATGCTGTTTAGCGTGAGAATCTGACATTATTAACTCCTGCAATCATCTCAGGTTCGTCCTGAGTATCTTAATCAGCGACCCTTTCAGGTCAGTTTACTGTCGACGGAGCACTCTCCGTCAGATCAATACTTGATATATTTTGCTCTGCATTATCGTCTTCATCATCCAAAACGAAAAAAGTATAGGAGAGCGTTATTGTCTCCACTTCTTTTGCATTGGGGTCCTGATCAATTTCAGGATCGACAAAGAAAGTAACGGGCATATCCACCCGCTCACCGGGCTTCAATGTTTGTTCTGTGAAGCAGAAACAATCAATTTTCGTGAAATACTGCCCAACCTTTTGAGGGGTCACGTTAAAAGCTGCGGTTCCGGTAATTGTCCTGTCCGTCGGGTTATAGGCTTCATAAAAGGCTATGCCTGTTTCCCCGACTTTGAGAGTGACCGATTTTTTGACCGGTTTGAAACGCCACGGCATATTCTTGCCCGTATTCGAATCAAACTCGATCGTCATCTCACGGTCCAGAATGGTATCGGGAGCAACATCTGCCTGTTGTGTGGTCCCGCCATACCCGGTGACCCGGCAAAACAGATCATAAAGCGGAACAGAGGCATAGGCCAGTCCCAGCATACCGACAACAACGCCGACAAGGGCGAAGGCCAGTCTGCTCGATTTTTTATCTGTCGCAGCCGTCATGCACCCGTTCCTGTCATTTTCACAACAGTGATCAGGTAAAACAAAATGACCAAGGCGAAAAGAATGCCGCCCACAACAAGGTTGCGTGTCCGTTGTTTCTTTTTTTCTTCTTCCTGTGTCATATTACAGCACACCTTTCACGATGCTTTCACCCAGCAACATGGCAAAAATCAAAAACAGAAAAAGAATGGAAAAAGCGAAGAGTTGTTTTGCACTTTTCTCGTCCTTTTGCCGCCAAACTTTCAAAGCGCCAAAAAGGAAAATTCCGCCAAGAATGGCTGACCCAATTCCGTAAAACAGTCCGGCAAAGCCAAGAAAATAAGGCATTACAGTAATTGGCAAAAGAAGAACGCTGTAGATCACAATCTGACGGCGCGTCACCTCACGGCCCGCAACAACGGGAAGCATAGGAACACCGGCCTTGGCATAATCGATATCGCGCCACAGGGACAAAGCCCAAAAATGAGGTGGGGTCCATATAAAGATGATCGCGAAGAGCACGACGGATTCAATACTGACATCACCGGAGACGGCAGCCCAACCGATCATGGGAGGAAATGCTCCGGCTGCACCACCAATCACAATATTTTGTGGCGTCCGCCGTTTAAGCCACATTGTATAAATAAAGATATAGAAACCGATAGTGACAGCTAGCAAAATGGCGGCGACGAGATTAATCACCAACCCCATAAGAAGGACAGAAGCGACTGACAACGCCGTCCCGATACCCAAAGCTTCCTCAGCCGTGACTTTACCCGCAGGGACAGGACGATTTTTCGTCCGTTCCATGATCCGGTCAATGTCCGCGTCATACCACATGTTAATAGCGCCAGATGCTCCGGCACCAACGGCGATACAAAGAAGAGCCGTAAAGGCAAGAACAGGGTGCAGTTGACCTGGCGCCACTGCCATTCCAACCAACCCTGTAAAGACAACCAGTGACATCACCCTTGGCTTCAGAAGGGCAAAATAATCACTTGCCCGTGCCGACTGATTATCGGCGCGGGCTGCTGTATTGTCATCTGTCATACTTGTGTTAGACACAAGATACTCCAATCTTTACTTAATAACCGGCAGTTCATTGTACTGATGGAACGGTGGTGGAGAAGGCAATGTCCATTCCAACGTCGTTGCACCTTCACCCCATGGATTATCCGCTGCTTTTTCACCGCGAATAAAGGCATGGGCAACCGTGATCAGGAAGATCAGGAAACCAAAAGCCGAGATATAGGAACCATAGGATGAAATCGCGTTAAAGCCAGCGAAAGCATCTGGATAATCCGGAATACGGCGAGGCATACCGGCAAGTCCCAAGAAATGCATCGGGAAAAAGATCATGTTCACACCAACAAAGGTCACTGCAAAATGAAGCATGGCAAGACCTTCGGAGTAAGTATAGCCGGTCATTTTGCCGAACCAGTAGTAGATGCCTGCAAAGATCGCAAACACCGCACCAAGGCTCAAGACATAGTGAAAATGGCCAACGACGTAATAGGTGTCATGAAGAATAGTATCAAGACCAGCATTTGCCAGCACAACCCCCGTCACGCCACCAACGGTGAACAGGAAGATAAAGCCGATCGCCCAAATCATTGGCGCCTTAAATTCTATGGATCCGCCCCACATTGTCGCAATCCATGAGAAGATTTTCACACCTGTTGGAACGGCAATAACCAAAGTAGCACCGAGGAAATACGCCTTCGTGTCGACATTCATTCCGACTGTGTACATGTGATGAGCCCAAACGATAAAGCCAACACCACCGATCGCAACCATGGCATATGCCATACCGAGATAACCAAAGACTGGTTTACGGCTAAAAGTTGAAACAATCTGACTGATGATACCAAAGCCCGGCAAAATCATAATATACACTTCAGGATGACCAAAGAACCAGAATAGATGCTGGAACAGGACCGGGTCACCGCCGCCTTCAGGAACAAAGAAATTCGTCCCAAAGTTACGGTCTGTCAGCAGCATGGTGATCGCACCAGCAAGAACAGGCAGTGATAAAAGCAGCAGGAAGGCTGTGACCAAAACGGACCATACAAAAAGGGGCATCTTATGCATTGTCATGCCAGGTGCGCGCATATTGAAAATGGTCGTAATAAAGTTGATCGCACCGAGGATTGAAGATGCGCCAGCCAGATGCAAACTTAAGATGGCAAAATCAACTGCCATACCGGGCTGACCTGTCGTTGATGACAGAGGAGGATACATTGTCCAACCACCGCCAACACCCTCACCGCCTGCAGGTCCTTCAACAAAGATGGAAATCAAAAGGAGGCCGATGGCAGGGGGCAACAACCAGAATGAAATGTTATTCATTCGCGGGAAGGCCATATCCGGCGCACCAATCATGAGAGGCACAATCCAGTTACCGAAGCCGCCAATCACCGCGGGCATCACCATGAAGAAAACCATGATCAGGCCATGACCTGTAACGACAACATTAAAAAAGTGGTAGTTGCCATTGAGGAATTGATCCCCTGGCATCTGCAATTCTGCGCGAATAAACACGGACATGCCACCACCAATGATTCCTGCTAGTACAGCAAAAATCAGATACATGGTTCCGATATCTTTATGGTTGGTGGAATAAACCCAACGCTTCCAACCCGTAGGGTTATGATCGTCGTGAGCGGCTGCTGAACCGTTAGCCATATTTCTTGCCTCTCTCTAACCGATTACTGTGTGACAACAGATGCAACGGCAACATTCACCGCTGGAGCATCTATGCCCGCAAATTCTTTTTTGGCTTCTACGAGCCACTTAGCATAGTCTTCTTTGCTGACGGCTTTAATCATGATGGGCATAAAGCCGTGGCGGGCGCCACAAAGTTCGGAACATTGTCCGTAATACATGCCTGCTTTTTCAATCCGCATCCAGGTTTCGTTCAACCGACCTGGAACGGCGTCAATTTTCACGCCAAAAGCCGGCATTGCCCATGCATGAAGCACGTCTTCAGCTGTTACCAAAAGACGTATATTCGTATCCACGGGAAGAACAATTGCATTATCTGTCGCAAGCAAACGAGGCTGGCCTTCTTTGCGCTCATCATCTTCAAGCATAACAGCTTCAAATTCCAGACCGTCTTGCTCAACATATTCATAACCCCAATACCACTGGTATCCTGTGGCTTTAAGAGTCATATCCGCTTTTTCAATGCGGTCACCGTAGTAAAGAAGCTTAAAGGAAGGGATTGCAATCATGACCAAAATCATAATTGGAACAACAGTCCAAAGAATTTCAATCACTGTATTATGAGATGTCTTGGAGGGTGTCGGATTTGCTTTTCGGTTAAACCGCACCGCAACATAAACCATCAGCGCCATGACAAACAGAGTGATCACAGTGATAATGACGAGCAGCAAATTATGAAAGTCATTCATATCATGCGCAACGGGAGAAAATGCATCCTGAAAGCCTAGTTGCCAAGGAACAGCTTGTCCCTGTGCCGCAACGGCATTTCCCATTGTCAGCGCAGTTGCTGACATTACAGCAAATAATGCGACAATTCTCTTAACCATAGCCATTGTTTAATTCCGTTCTTAATCGCTTACTTTTAGCTCAGAGAAAACGCCTCAATACTTAAAGCGTCTTTCTAGTCTTTGTTATTTTATAGCCAGTCTCTTCATTCAAATCAAAAATGATTTAAATCAATTTGGGCCGGAAACTACACTAACCGTCCAGAAAAGAACAAGCCTAAGACTTGATAAATTTCAAATCACTCCTACCGATTGAACATTAGTATTTTATAGTATTTAGAATAATACTTAAAAATCAATCCGTTATTTAATACAACAACACAAAGAGTAGTATTCGAAGTCACGGCAACAAAGAATTATTTTACCAAGTTGTGGCAATTTGTCGCATAGAGCAAATCTACAGAGCTAATGCTCGAGTGAATCAAGGAAATACTGTTCACATCCCTCGACATTTCCAGTGTAAACTCACATATTCTATGAATACACAATTCCTTAGGCCTGAATAAGATGGAGCCGTTAAGTGACTGATATAAAAACTGCCGATAAACTGTTTTTTGAGAACACGGATATGGATCGGGCTTCAGTAGAAAATCTTGTATCTGAAGCGCTATCCGGGGCGGATGATGGCGAGCTTTACCTTGAATACAGACAGTCGGAAGGTTTCGCATTTGATGATGGCCGACTAAAAAGTGCAAGTTTTGACACGACGCAAGGATTTGGCCTGCGCAGTGTCTCAGGTGAAGCAACCGGATTTGCCCATGCATCTGAACTCAGTGAGCAAGCCATCAGAAAGGCTTCTGAGACTGTCAAAGCTGTCGCTTCTGGCAGAAGCGGTGAAATAGCGCTTCCGCCCGCAGGATCTAACAGAGCATTGTATACAGAGGACAATCCATTAAGTGAGGTTCCCTTTGACGCAAAAGTCAAAGCGCTTGCTGAGATTGACGCTTATGCACGCGCAAAAGATAGCCGCGTAGTTCAAGTCTCAGCCTCGCTTGCAGGATCCTGGCAAGGAATTGAAATCATCAGAAGCGGCGGAGAGCGAAGCGGTGATATTCGGCCGCTGGTTAGACTGAACGTCTCCGTTGTCGTGGAAGAGAACGGCCGGCGGGAAACAGGGAGCCACGGAATGGGTGGCCGGACGGGTTATGATTTCTATCTGGAGGAAGCAACCTGGAAAGGGGCTGTCGATGAAGCCCTGCGCCAAGCTGTTGTAAATCTCAAATCAGTGGATACGCCTGCCGGAGAGATGGAAGTTGTTGTTGGCCCTGGATGGCCCGGCATTATCTTGCATGAAGCAATCGGACATGGCCTAGAAGGAGACTTCAATCGCAAGAAAACATCTGCTTTTTCCGGCTTAATCGGTGAACGGGTTGCCGCGCCAGGTGTCACCGTTGTTGACGACGGCACAATTCCTGACAGACGGGGCTCTATCAGTGTTGATGACGAGGGAACGGCAAGTGCCTGCACCACATTGATCGAAGATGGTATTCTTGTTGGGTATATGCAGGACCGACAAAATGCTCGGTTGATGGGGGTTGAACCAACCGGAAACGGACGCCGGGAGAGTTTCGCCCATATGCCGATGCCGCGCATGACAAACACCTATATGCTGGACGGCGATCGCGATCCTGAAGAGATTACACGCTCTGTGAAAAAGGGACTATATGCCGTTAATTTCGGTGGCGGTCAGGTTGATATTACATCCGGCAAGTTCGTTTTCTCCTGCACGGAGGCTTATTTGATCGAGGACGGCAAGATAACAGCGCCGGTAAAAGGAGCGACTTTAATCGGTACAGGCAGTGAAGCTTTGAAAAAAGTAACCGCTGTTGGCAATGACATGAAACTTGATGATGGTATTGGAACTTGCGGCAAAGCAGGACAGAGTGTTCCTGTTGGTGTCGGGCAGCCAACTATGCTGCTTGAGGGCCTCACTGTTGGCGGTACAGCAAGCTAACAAAATGGCGGACCTTCAGATAAAATTCCTGCTGGTCCTGACCTGTATAGGCACCCTTTTCATCTACTCATCTGTAAAAGCGGATCCGCGTCTTTGGCTACCGGAAGGTAGCCAAACTGGCGTCGCCGGGGCACCACCGACAGAGTTCCTGATAGAAGGGCAGGCACTTGAGGGACAGAGCCTCCTGGGCAAGCTTCTCTTCAACAGCCCGTCACTTCTAGGCGAGAAAGCGGTCCGTATTGGGTTGTCTTGCAATAGTTGCCATCCAAATGGACATGTAAATACAAGCTTCTACATATCTGGATTATCTGGTGATCCCGGTACGATTGACCTTTCCAACAGCTTCTGGCGCAAAGGAACGGAAGACGGAAAATTCAACCCAATTCCCATCCCTTCCCTGCGGAATATCAGCAAAACCGCCCCCTATGGCAGTCAAATCAGTCTGCCATCCTTACCTGCCTTTACAAGACATGTCATTGTGGATGAATTTGATGGCCCGCCCCCGTCCGCGCAGACCATGAAAGCCTTAATCAGCTACATGAACCTGCTGGCAAAAGAGACATCCATGGACATGTCTAGACAAGAGAAGACAATTCCGCTTCGCCGCGTATTTGAACTGCTGTTACCCGCTCTTCAGTCACAGGACACAAAACAGCTGGACAGTCGTATTTTTCTTATAAAAGAAGAACTTGGTAGACGCGTGACGCCTGAAAACAGAACACGGCTGGAGAAAAAAATCCTTCAGATCAAAAATATACAGGAGAACGTAGTAACGGATCCTGAAGCCGCAAAGGCAGCCTACGACATTCTTGTCTATCGGGCTGCTTTGAACTGATCGCCAAACTCAAATTTTCAAACCAAGTTTATTAGTAGGAATATTCGCTGTAAGCTGGGTCAATAGTCTGACCCCATTTGCCATTATACAGTGCCAACATTTCTTCGGCCGGTGTGACGCCCGTTTCAATCGTTGTTTTCAGAGCATTCAGAAAATGAGCTTCATCTTCACCAAAGCTATCCAGTTTTTTCCGAGCGACCAGGCCAGCCGTGGATATATCGAGAAGATCAGAGGCCAGATCCAACACGGTTCGGCCATCCGGTGTTTTTGTGTTCAACGCGGTTGTGATAACGCCATCACGAAGAGATTGCCTGTCCTCTGCCGTCCAGTCTTTCACCAGATCCCACGCTGCTTCCAATGCCGCATCATCATATAAAAGTCCGACCCAAAATGCCGGCAACGCACAGAGGCGGCGCCAGGGGCCACCATCAGCACCACGCATTTCAAGGAAACGTTTCATTCTGACTTCCGGAAACAAGGTAGTCAGATGATTGTCCCAATCTACCATTGTTGGTTTTTCTCCAGGCAAGCCGGGAAGACGTCCCTCCAGAAAATCTCTGAAGGACTGACCGGACACATCTATATATTCCCCGTTTCGATAAACAAAATACATGGGAACATCGAGGGCATAATCCACATATTGCTCATATGAAAACCCGTCTTCAAAGACGAAAGGCAGCATACCGGTACGATCCGGATCCGTATCTGTCCAAATATGACTTCTGTGACTTAAATGTCCGTTTGGACGTCCCTCGGTAAAGGGAGAATTAGCAAAAAGAGCCGTTGCAATAGGCTGCAAGGCCAAACTGGTCCGGAATTTCTTGACCATGTCGTGTTCGGAAGAATAATCCAAATTCACCTGCACCGTACAAGAGCGGAACATCATGTCCAGGCCGTGCTGTCCCCGGGTCGGCATATAGGCCTTCATGATGCCGTAGCGACCTTTTGGCATGACCGGTATATCATCCCGTTTCCATTTCGGATCAAATCCAAGCCCGAGAAACCCAACACCAATTTCATCACCGACTTCGCGCACTTGAGCCAAATGTGTATGCACCTCGCTACACGTCTGGTGCAAATTCTCTAACGCTTCCCCTGAAAGCTCAAGCTGTCCGCCAGGTTCAAGACTGACAGAATGCCCCTTCATGGTCAGGGCTATTACCTTGTCCCCTTCCATATCCGGTTTCCAACCAAAGCGTTGCAAGCCCTCGAGCATCGCCTGAATACCACTTGGCCCTTCATAGGGAAGAGGTTCAAGTGTCTCCAGGTTAAATCCGAATTTTTCGTGTTCGGTTCCAATTCGCCAATCCTCGATTGGTTTATTTCCGCTTTCAGCGAATTCCACAAGTTGGGCCTTATCGGCAATCTCAACCGTTTCGCCTGTTGCTGGTCCGGACATATTCTTCCCTTCAAATTTTCCCGGTCGGGAACCGCGCCCAATCGCCGACCATTTTCTTTGAATTAATCGATAGAAACTAATGCATCAAGTGTAAATCCAGAAAATTAATAGAACGTCACAAAATTAATACTGCCGTTTTACTAATTTATTGCCGATCTCCAATCACCCTGAAGTGCCTGAAGAAGAGTTAAGGCGGCGATTACAGCGGTTTCTGCTCGCAAAATACGCGGCCCTAAACTTAATGTGTGCGCTTGATCACAGGACATTATTCTTTTTCGCTCTTCATCCGTAAAGCCGCCCTCTGGTCCAACCAGAACAGCCCATTTCGTTATCCCTTTCACACTCCCGAGAACGGAAACAGCATCTTTTCCATCATAGCGTTCATGGCAAAAAACAAGGGCACGATCGTCCTCAAGATTTTTGAGCACCTGATCCAGTTTTTGAATTTCCTGAATAATGGGTACAGTCAATCTTTCTGATTGTTCGGCAGCCTCGATTGCCTGCAATTGCAATTTTTCCGCTTTCATCCGGTCAGCATTTGTCCGAATGGTCTGAACCGGAATGATTTCTTTCACCCCCAATTCAGTCGCCTTTTGAATAATCAGAGATGTCTGTATTTTTTTTACAGGCGCAAAAAACAATTGAATATCAGCCTCTTCCACTTGGGGCCGCAGCAATTCAGTTATATGAACCAGCGCATGGTTCTTCTTGATTTCCTGCAGATGCCCTAGCCATTCCCCGTCCCGCCCGTTAAACAGGACGAGTGTTTCCCCCACTTGCTTCCGCATGACGGTGCTCACATAATGCGCCTGCGCCCTATCCAGCACCACACCACTGTCATTTATCAAATCCGCATCAATAAATAACCGAACGGAATACTGCTTCTGAGCCATGCTTTGCATACCTTAAATTATCTTCTCTCTCGCGATATAACGTTAAACGACCATTGATGTCACCCCACCATTCAGGTAATTGCTATCTGACCCTATTCAAACAGGTGCACAATGAACAAGCCTACGAACAACCGGCCCGATAAAATTATTGCTGATGCCAGTAAGCAAAACTGGGTTGATGCTTATGCGCCCGAAACTGTTCAGCCGTATTTCAAGCTCTCCCGTATTGATCGGCCCATTGGTACGTGGCTGTTGCTGTTTCCTGGTCTTTGGTCGATAGCACTTGCTGCACCTGCGGGAGCGTTTCCCGATGCCTGGCTTGTTCTGTTGTTTGCCATTGGTGCTTTTGTCATGCGCGGTGCAGGCTGCACGCTTAATGATATAGTAGACCGCAAATATGACGGAATGGTGGAGCGCACAAAGAAGCGGCCAATCCCCAGCGGCCAGGTTACCGTTTTTAAAGCTTTTCTCTGGCTGGGATTTCAATGCCTGATTGGATTGACTATCCTACTGCAATTCAATCTTAATGCGATCCTTGTCGGTGCCGCGAGTTTAATATTGGTTGCGATCTACCCCTTTGCAAAAAGGTTTACCTATTGGCCGCAGTTCTTTTTAGGCCTTGCCTTTAATTACGGCGCTCTTTTGGGCTGGGTGGCGGTAACCGGTAGCTTATCCCCCATTGCCGTCATCGTATATTTGGGCGGGATCACCTGGACGCTGGGTTATGACACCATTTACGCCCATCAGGATAAAGAGGATGATGTCTTAATCGGCGTTAAATCCACAGCTTTGAAATTGGGAGCAAAAACCGGCGATTGGCTGTTTGGGTTTTATCTGACGACTTTCATGGCCATCCTTATCGCCGGTTGGATGACGGACCTCTACGTTCCGTTCTATATTGGCATGGCTGGGGCTGCGACCCATCTGTTTTGGCAGGTCAAAGATCTGGATATTGACGATGCTGATCGGTGCCTGATGTTGTTCAAATCAAATAAAATATTCGGTGCAATCGTTCTGTTCGCTATTATTGCGGGCAAGTTCAACCTGCTCGCTTGAGGAAATACAGTTATGTCATACGCGTCGCTTCGCGATTTCATGGATCTTCTGGAAAAAGAAGGAAAGCTGATACGGGTCAGCGAGCCGGTCTCCACCAATCTTGAGATGACGGAAATCCAGACACGCCTTCTGGCTGAGGACGGTCCTGCTGTTCTTTTTGAGAACCCGATCACGGAAACAGGCGAGCCCGCCAAAATGCCGGTTCTGGTCAATTTATTCGGGACGGTGGACCGGGTGGCAATGGGCATGAACAAAGAGCCCCACGAACTTCGTTCCGTCGGTGAAACGTTAGCGTTTCTCCGGCAACCGGAACCGCCGGAAGGTTTTCGCGAAGCCATGGGAATGTTACCGGTTTTAAAAACAGTAATGGCCATGCGCCCAAAAACTGTGCGCTCGGCCCCCTGTCAGGAAGTGGTTTTAACAGGGGAGGACATCAATCTTGACGATCTTCCTATTCAAACCTGCTGGCCCGGCGAGCCCGCGCCGCTGATCACCTGGCCGCTCGTTGTCACCAAAGGCCCGGGGAATGAGAAGAGTGATGATTTTAATCTCGGCATTTACCGGATGCAGAAGCTGAGCCGCAACAAGACCATCATGCGCTGGCTCAAGCACCGGGGCGGCGCTCAACATCATCAAAGATGGGCAAAAGAGAAAGCGGAGCCGCTGCCAGTGGCAGTTGTCATCGGAGCTGATCCAGGGACCATTTTGGCTGCAGTCACCCCAATACCGGATAATTTATCGGAATATCAGTTTGCAGGCCTGTTGCGCGGACAAAAAGTGGAGCTGGTTGATTGCAAAACTATCCCGTTAAAAGTCCCGGCCACAGCTGAGATCATCCTGGAAGGCCATGTCTCCTTAGATGAGTATGAAGACGAAGGGCCCTACGGCGATCATACGGGATACTATAATTCCGTTGAGCAGTTTCCAGTGTTTACAATCTCCGCCATTACGATGCGGAAAAAACCAATTTACCTATCGACATTTACCGGCCGCCCACCGGACGAACCCAGTGTTCTTGGTGAAGCTCTGAATGAATTGTTTATTCCCTTGATCCAACAGCAATTCCCGGAAATTGTCGATTTCTGGTTGCCTCCTGAAGGCTGCAGCTACCGTATCGCTGTGATTTCCATAAAGAAGTCTTATGCGGGACATGCCAAGCGGATTATGATGGGGGCCTGGTCATATCTAAGGCAGTTTATGTATACAAAATTCATCATCATCGTTGATGACGACATAAATTGCAGAGACTGGAAGGACGTTATGTGGGCCGTCTCCACCCGCATGGATCCGGTCCGTGACATCACAACAATCGAGAACACGCCCATTGACTACCTGGATTTTGCCTCTCCCGACTCAGGGCTTGGCGGAAAAATTGGTCTGGATGCAACCAATAAGCTACCACCCGAGACAAAACGGGAGTGGGGCAAAAAAATCCTGATGGATGAAGAGGTTGTTACAAAAGTCTCCGAAATCTGGGATCAACTTGGATTACCCGGCAGCGGAAAACCGATTTGGAAATGAGTCTCATAACAGATCCGTTTTTCTACGCTGTCGCTATTCCGGCAATCATGATGGTCGGCATTTCCAAAGGGGGCTTTGCAGGCTCTCTTGGCATGCTGACGGTGCCGCTTTTTTCTCTGGCAATCC
>JAESPT010000440.1 GCA_016765515.1 Sneathiella sp.
GTAATATGACCCGTTTCCACAACAACGTCCCACAATCCTTTAAAATTAAGCATCTTGCGATACAGGGCGATGAAGAGAGCAACCAAAGACCCGGCAGCACCCGCTTCAACCGGGGTAAAAACACCGCCATATATGCCGCCCAGAACAACAAAGACCAGCAAGGCGATGGGCAACATACGCCTGATCATTTCTAATCCACGCATGGTTTGAGCTTGAGCAGGGTCCGTTGCCGCGGCCCCTAATGATTTATGAAGCGCGTTTCCGCCAATGAAAGTCGGCCAAAATTTGGCGATCATCAGGATCAGTCCGATATAGGCCGCCGTAAGCAGAAGACCGGGAATGATGCCGGCCATGAACATATGACCAACGGACTGTTCGGTCACAATGGCATAGATAATCAGCATGGCACTGGGCGGGATAAGCATTCCCAGAACAGAACTGCCGGCGACGACCCCGACGGCAAAGCGCGCGGTATAGTTATACCGGCGCATCTCCGGAACTGAGATTTTAGTAAAAACTGAGGCTGAGGCGATGGAGGAGCCGGTGATTGCCGCAAAGACGGCATTGGCCGCAACCGTGGCAATCCCAAGGCCGCCGAGCACTTTACGAAAAACAACATTGGCAACGTCATAAATATCCCGGCCGAGGCCCGCCTTGCCCACGAGCAAACCCATCATGGCAAAGAGCGGGATCGTCGCGAAAACCTGATCAGAAATGGCATCGGACACAGCTTGAGAGAGAAGGCTGACCGGCATGTCTATGTTACCGCGCAAGATCCAGACCCCGAGGAAGGAAATCAGGCCCAGAGCCACAGGTATATACAGACCCGCATAAATCAGAAATACAATCAGCACAACGGAGACAACGCCAACTTCCATACCACTCATGATATCGGGGGATCCTGTTGTTGCGCTGGCGCTGATCCGCCCGGGATCACATACCGATAGGCAAACACCAGAAATTGGAGAAGAGTGACCACGCAGCCCAGAACAATGATCGTGTTGACCGGCCAGACGGGGGCCGTGAAAACACCTTCATTGCCGACATAATAGTCATTTTCATAAGATTCGATTAGTAACGGGACACTGCCATACAGAATGATCCCCATAAACAAAACGCCGAGCCCATCGAATAAAACACCCATAAAGCGGTGCAGGCCCCGGTGATGTCGGCCAACTAGATTAAAAAATCCGTCGGAGCGGGTCAGCCTTCCGCGCCGGGTCGCATCACCTAATTGCAGAAACACAATTCCGACAAGCGACAATTCGACAATTTCAATCACGCCGTCAATCGGTGCCGCAAAGACTGTCCGGCCAAAGGCATCGGCATTGATCAATAACATAACAAGAAAGATCCATACCGAGCCTAAGGCGTTCAGGGAGGAAACAAGTTTATTAAACCAACCCTTCTCAAAGGTGCCAGATACAAAGGGCATCAATGTCTACTCTTTGTCCCACTGTCTGATAATGGGTTGCTCTGCTGTTCGCATCGCCTCCATATAACTGGACAGAATAGCTTTGCCGGGCAGTCCTTTTTTCTCAAGACTCATAGCCCAATCTGATCCGACACTTGGCATGGTATTGGCCCATTTTTCACGATCGCTCTGGTTCATGGGATGGATCATCCCGCCCATTTTTTCGAAATTTGCATAGGCTTCAGCTGATTTCTCTGAGGCAATTCGTGAGACATGGTCGCGGTAGGAAATTGCCGCTTCGGAGATAACTGTTTTCACTTCTTCAGGAAGTCTCGCCCAGGTGTCCGCATTCATGGTGACGGCCTTTGAATTGGCAGAGCCGATATTGGCCCGCAACATATGCGGGGCAACTTCTGGCAATTTGAACGTCACAGCCCCTTCAGCCCAGAGCATGGCACCATCAACAACACCGGTTTTCATGTTGTTATAATATTTGACGCTGGAGCCCCCGACACCGGCGGCGCCCAGACCTTGAAGATAGCGCAGGTTCATGCCCGCGCCGTTGATTTTCTTGCCTTTGAAATCGGCGAAGGATGAAATTTTTTCTTTGCTGAAAATCTGATAGCTGTCGAAAACAGCCAAATTTGTCAGATAAACCTGATTATATTTCTTCCAGGCTTGCTTAAAGGCGGGGTATTTTTTCACCAGATCGTCAACGGTTCTGGCGACCAGTCCCGGATCATTGGTGACAAAGGGTGTGGCATAAGCAATCATTTGCAAGGGAACTCTATCCGCATGAAAAACTGTTGTGACGACACCGATGTCGCCCAGACCCTTCTGAATACCCTGAAGCACTTTCTTCTTTTTAGTGATCTGACCTGACCAGGCCTGATTCCATTTGATTTTGTAATTCCCTGTTTTGGCTAATCGTCTGTCGATTTCAGGGATGAAGAAATTGATAAACTCCTTAACCCACATGCTTTTAGGTGGGTATCCATCCACCGCCGTCAACTGGATGGTTTCCGTCGCCTGAACTGTGTTTGAAATACTGATTATTGCCGTTAAAGCAGCTCCTAGAGTGATGCTTCTGATTGGCCAAGAAGATGTTGTTCCCATGCTGTTCCTCCATACAGTGTGTCGTCTTTGGTCTAACGCCAAATTTAACGGTTGAATTAAAATATCAATTATTTAGCAAAAATCAACTTAATTTCGAAATTATATGAATAATATCGAAATTATTGAAGTTTTAAAAAAGATCGTGGATTTTTTTGAACCCAACCGTTAAAACAAGGAAAGTAATTGTAGGAAACAGATGACATGGCTAGTACGGCGACATCGGCTGCTGAAAGCAGTAAAAAGACAGTGAATACGAGCTCAACATTGGCAACATCCGTCTATGACCGGATCCGTCAAGACATTCTGACGGGAGTGTTAACGCCAAACAAAAAGCTCCGGACGGATGAACTTCGTGAGCTCTATGACGCTGGCAATAGCCCCATTCGCGAAGCCTTGAACAGATTGTCTTCTGATGGGTTTGTGGTCCGCGAAGAACAGCGGGGATTTCATGTCGCCGCTGTCAGCAGGACTGAACTACAGGAATTGGTCAAAACAAGATGCTGGATTGAAGAA
>JAESPT010000441.1 GCA_016765515.1 Sneathiella sp.
AAAGGCGGTAAAGACACTTTCAAGATTGTGTCCTACTTCATTAAATTCAGCGATTGATGATTGGGGAACTTGTGGATTCTCGTCCTGGCGTTCGACTTTTCGCGCATACGTAATGAGTTCTTTTAAAGGTTTCAAGAACATCACTTGACCAACAACCGCAGAAATAGCGGAAAGAATCAATGCCAGGGCCAAGGCCAGACTGGAAGATATAAACAGCAACTGAGTGAGTGTTGTTTCACTGGAAGCAGGATAGGCAGAGAGGACTGAAAACCCGTTTTTAGGAAAGTGGTGCTCCAGTATTTTCGAAACATAAATTTTGACATTTTCATCGGTATTCTGCAAATCTTGCATGTTCAAATTCAATTCTGCGCCTGTTAGGCGGGTCGATATTTTGCCTGCTGTAGAAAGAATATTTCCATTTCTGGTAATAGCAACGAATTGAGCACCTGATCTCTTCTTTATTTCATTTATTAATTTGTGATTACTGTTAACAAATATTCCCCCGACAAGAATTCCTTCCACCTTACCTGTTATATTGTTGAGCATTTCACGTTTATAATAGATCATCACTCGCATAGGATGCTCTTTCTCAGCTTCTTCTGAGGCTAAGAACCAACTGCCTGTATCCTTAATTTTGCGGCTAATTTCCTTCTTAATATCGGGAAATTTATATGCTTCTGCGCTAAGTTCCCCTAAAAACTCTCCCTCATTAGAAAGGAGCGCAAGCATATCTATTATACTTTCTCGCTGTGTATAAAAAGCATTTGTCAGATAAGATAATCGCTGCCTATTATTCTCCCAACCTCCAGTGTTACTAAAATTTCTATCTTCAGATATAAGGTCTACGGAATGCTTAAGTGCTTCCAGCCGAGTCTCCGCAACAAGAGCACTGATCACGCCACTTTGTTCATGAAGTTTTGCATCATTATTTTTAACGATCAATTGAGAACTGACATAAGTTATGGTAAGCAGAGCCATAGAGACAAGCATTAATAAGAAAAACAATCCTCCTGCCATAAGTAACGGAAGTTTGTATTCTCTGGTTTTTGTAGTTTTACTTTTAATATCTGAAGTCACGTTCTCTCAGACCCTTTTGTCATCGTTACCCATAGTATCATTTACTACCATTACTACTATCTTGTCACTTGAGAATATTGCAGTAGCGTCAGTGTCTCGCCCTTGTCTATTTATAGAAATGACTTCAACCATCGCAATTCCGTTGTCGCCTCTCATTTCTATGACGGTAGAGTTCAACGGCTCCATCTCCTAATCCTCACTCTTAATCTGAGAAATTTTTTCAGACTTCTTCAAACTATTTGAAACACCAAAAGAGACGTCAATTGAACGATTGAAAATAAAGTCTAATTTAGGGTGATTGCACAAAATATCTAGAGTTTCTTTATGGGCCTGTTCCCTACTCATACCGACATAATAAGCGTCAACATGGTTCATCTTTTTTTGTTTTTTCTTTTCACGAATGAATGTACCGCCGCGCATATCGGTCACATATCCTTTTGATCGGTGCTAAATAGCATATAGCCCTCGCTCAATTGTTAATTTGGGATATGCAACAAATGAAAACCGTAAGCAGTTAATCTGAAGTGTTTGCATAGATACCTCATTGCTAGCGGAGACACCTTTCCCATATTCAGCTCTACAATTCATTAAATTAGAATAACTTTAATTTAATTATTTAAAAACCCTTTCTTTTTCTTTCCAGGGTGTAAAATCATTTGCTCTTGGTCAGAGCTCTAAATAAATGGTAACTTACACGTCTCCATCCACACCGCTCAAATAAGAAGAAAAACAAATGAATGGATCCCTTGACGGAATTCTTGTCGTCTCTCTGGAGCAGGCGGTTGCCGCTCCGTATCTAACTTCTCGCCTTGCAGATGCTGGCGCACGTGTCATAAAAATTGAACGCCCGGAGGGAGATTTTGCCCGTCAGTATGACTCTGTTGTAAATGGAGAGAGTGCATATTTTGTTTGGTTGAACCGGGGTAAAGAGTCCCTTCAGCTCAATATCAAAGACGACCAGGATCTCGCACTATTAAAGCGGATGATTGCAAAGGCAGATGTCTTTGTTCAAAATTTGGCCCCCGGAGTTGTTGATAAATATGGCTTGGACAGCAATAGTTTGCGCAGTCATACGCCAAGTCTGATAACTGTTGATATTTCTGGTTACGGTGAAGAGGGTCCTTTTGCCGACATGAAAGCTTACGATATGCTGGTGCAATCAGAAACCGGACTTGCCATGGTCACCGGCTCACCGGATGAACCTGGTCGTGTGGGGGTCTCCGTCTGTGATATCGCAGCTGGCATGCACGGCCTTGTTGCTGTCTTGCAGGCCCTGTACGAGCGCACCTCTACCGGTGTTGGAAAATCTGTAAAATCAACCTTGTTTGGCGGTATGGCAGATTGGATGACGGTTCCTCTCCTTCATCAGGAATATGGCGGAAAAGCGCCAGAACGGCTTGGTCTCAGTCATCCGTCCATCGCCCCTTACGAAGCTTTCGATACTGGAGATGGCGGTAAAATTGTCTTATCTATCCAGAACCAGACCGAATGGCGCAATCTATGTGAACAGGTTCTTGGATCGGATACAATGGCAGATGATCCGCGTTTCAAAACGAACGTAGACAGGGTTGCCAACCGCGACATACTCCATCAGGAAATTAGAGCTATTTTTCAGACCATGGACCGTGATGAAGCGGCAAAACGTTTGAAAAATGCTCGTATCGCCTTTGGATCGTTAAACACCGTAGCGGACCTGTCGGCTCACCCACAACTGGAACGCAGTCAGGTACAAAGCCCCGCCGGACCGGTAAATCTAGTCTCCTCTCCTATTCGTTTCGCTGGTGAAAAAGATGCTTTTCGTCCTATTCCCGCCCTGGGGGAACACAATAAGGCACTCCGTTCTGAATTTGGTGAATAACCGATGGATGCGAACCGTACTGCACGATTAAAAGAAAAATATGGGAACGCTTACAAGTGGTTGGCTGGTGCCTCCGTTATTTTGGGTCTGCTGACAACCATCTTCTCATCGACAATGGTGAATGTTGCCCTGACGGACATTATGGCGACATTCGACATCACCCAGGCATCAGCACAATGGATGTCGACGGCATTTCTAAGCGCCTCCAGCGTCGCCATGCTATCAACCGCATGGCTTATGCGTGCCATTGGCCCGCGATTATCTTTCTTGCTGGCAGTGACGAGCTTTATTATCGGTAGTCTGCTCGGTTGGATCGCCCCCAGTTTTGAAATCCTGATTTTCGCCCGGTTTTTGCAGGGGGCTGGCGCCGGTATCTTGCAACCTCTTTCCATGGCTCTCGTCTTTCTTTTATTTCCCTCAGAAATTCGGGGGCGCGCTATGGGCATGTTTGGTATGGGGGTTGTCTTAGGCCCGGCCCTAGGCCCCATAATTGGCGGCGTTATCACAGATAGCTCAAATTGGCAGACAACCTTTGCCATTGTCCTACCGCTGGCAGCAATTTCAGCTCTTTTGGGATGGATCTTTTTACCTGACAAAAAGGAGAATGATCGTCCGGGACAATTTAATATCACAAGCTTTGCCCTTATCGCTGCGGCTGTTGGTAGTCTGCTTATTGGCCTTTCAAACAGCCAATTCACTTCCTTTTCAGATCTGACTGTATACCCGTATCTCCTTATCGCAGCCGTAACATTTATTTTGTTTATTAGGCGTGAGTTAAAAAGTGCAGCCCCATTGGTTCAGCTGGAAATGTTCAGAAATCCCAGAGTGACGTCGTCCGCTCTGATTGGTGCCTTGACCAGTGCGGGATTGTTTTCCAGTTTTTATGCCATTCCTCTTTTTGTCCGTACAGTGCAGATGTCGGACGCGACGACGGCAGGCATGACACTCCTTCCTGCCGGCATCATCCT
>JAESPT010000442.1 GCA_016765515.1 Sneathiella sp.
CGGCACTCGGGCTGATATAATCTGTCTTTCTCTTTCGCTATCCGGGAACGGGATATACAGATGCAAGCAGCGGCGTTTTAGGGCATCTCCCATCTCGCGGGTATTGTTACTGGTCAAGAAGACGATCGGTTTTGTCTTTGCTTTGATCGTACCGATTTCTGGCACCGTGATCTGATAATCAGACAGAATTTCCAGTAAATAAGCTTCAAATTCGTGATCAGACTTATCAATTTCATCGATCAGCAACACCGTCAGTTTTTCCGATTGTAGTGCTTGCAAAAGTGGACGGGCCTCAAGGAACTGCATTGAAAAAAACTGATCACCGAACTGGTGGAGTTTTTCCATGGAGGCGTCAAGCCCTTGTGCGTCTTCGAGCAGGTCACCCAGTTTTTCCTTTAGGATTTGAGTGTATAAAAGCTGCTTGCCATATTTCCACTCATACAGCGCTTTTGTCTCGTCCAGCCCCTCATAACATTGTAACCGGATCAGGTCAGCGTTCATAAACTCGGCAGTTGCTTTTGCGAGCTCTGTCTTTCCGACGCCGGGAGGTCCTTCTACCAGGATTGGTTTATCCAGTTTTCTGGAGAGATAAATAGACGTCGCGATATGGCGATCGCAGATATAACCGGCAGCTTCAAAACCCTTTTGGATTTTATCAATGGCGGCAGCGGGATCTTTATCAATAATGGTCACGTGGATATTTCCGTTATTTCGGCACAGTGTGCGTGCACTTCACTGTATTCTTGTTTATTAATTATCCTCTGCATATCAGGAATATAGGGGTATTGCCAGCGCTAGGGTGATCTGTTGCTTCTCTACCATCTGGACAGTGGCGGCTGGGCGCGGTAAAAGGCAAGGCTGCTCAGTGGTTTGAGCGTATTAATCAATACTGTGAAAAGAATAGGGTCTGCCGCCAGGGCGACGGAGTTTGTAAGATGACAAAAGCAAAAGAAATTCGCTCATCGTTTTTGGACTATTTCGCCAAAAATGGTCACGAAGTCGTGGATAGTTCATCGCTCGTGCCGCGTAATGATCCAACATTATTGTTTACTGCGGCTGGCATGGTGCAGTTCAAAAACGTTTTCACAGGCCAGGAAAAGAGACCTTATAATCGAGCTACCACATCGCAAAAATGCGTGCGGGCAGGCGGCAAGCATAATGATCTTGAAAATGTCGGTTATACGGCTCGCCATCACACATTCTTTGAAATGCTCGGGAATTTTTCTTTCGGCGATTATTT
The DNA here is from genome assembly GCA_016765515.1 of Sneathiella sp. Classification (GTDB taxonomy): domain Bacteria; phylum Pseudomonadota; class Alphaproteobacteria; order Sneathiellales; family Sneathiellaceae; genus Sneathiella. The sequence goes on from JAESPT010000442.1 coordinate 1,241, forward strand.
TAAAGAAAATGCCATAGAGCTCGCCTGGAATTTGCTTACCAAAGAATATGGTCTTCCGCAGGAAAAACTCCTGGTCACCGTTTATCATGATGATGACGAAGCGGTTAATTTTTGGAAGAAAATTGCTGGATTGAAGGATGATCGCATTATTAGAATTGCGACTTCTGATAATTTTTGGGCAGCTGGGGATACTGGACCGTGCGGCCCCTGTTCAGAAATATTCTTTGATCATGGCGACAAAATTCAAGGAGGCCCTCCAGGCTCTCCCGATGAAGACGGTGACAGATTTGTAGAAATCTGGAATCTTGTCTTTATGCAATATGATCAACTTTCGAAAGGTGAAAGGATCAATTTGCCGCGCCCTTCCATCGATACGGGTATGGGCCTGGAGCGGCTTACCGCAGTATTACAGGGCAAACACGACAATTATGACATCGACATGATGCGCAAAATCATCGAAGCGTCAGCCGATGCTTCCAATGTTTCCGCTGATGGTGATTTTTCAGTGTCTCACCGGGTTATTGCAGATCATCTTCGTTCTTCTTCCTTCCTGATTGCAGATGGTGTTTTACCGTCCAATGAAGGTCGCGGATATGTGCTGCGCCGGATTATGCGCCGCGCCATGCGTCATGCGCATATGATGGGTGTAAAAGATCCGATGGTCTTTAAACTGGTCCCAACGCTTGTTGAAGAAATGGGCGATGCATTTCCTGAACTTGGCCGGGCTCAGTCCCTGATCACGGAAACACTGAAATTGGAAGAAACTCGCTTTAAGGAAACATTGGGAAGGGGTTTGAAACTTCTTGGTGATGCAACGGATAAACTTGGTGACGGAGAAGCCCTCGCCGGTGATGTTGCTTTCAAACTGTATGACACCTTTGGTTTTCCGCTCGATCTGACAAAAGATATCCTGCGCGGACAAGGGCGAGACCTGGACGAAGCTGGATTTGATGCGTCGATGAAAGTTCAAAAAGACGCAGCCCGTGCAGCTTGGTCTGGCAGCGGCGACGCGGCGACTGAACGCGTCTGGTACGATCTTCATGAACGGGTGGGGGCCACAGAATTCCTAGGCTACCAGACTGAAACAGCCGAAGGACAGGTGCAAGCTGTCCTGGTCGAGGGCGCTGAAGTTGAGCATGCTGACACAGGGACTGAGGTTATGGTTATTCTGAACCAGACGTCCTTTTATGGCGAATCCGGTGGTCAGGAAGGCGATACAGGTATTTTGCAATCCGAAAGTGGTCTCAAGATCGATGTAACCGATACGCAGAAGAAGGAAAATCTCTTTATTCATATAGGTAAAGTGGTGTCCGGATCTGTGAAAGCGGGTGATGTGGTTGAAACGCTTGTGAACGGTGATCGCCGGGCGCGTCTGCGGGTCCATCATTCGGCGACGCATTTGTTGCACGAAGCGCTTCGGCAGCGCTTGGGTGATCATGTGACTCAGAAGGGTTCTCTTGTTGCTGAAGATCGACTTCGTTTTGATATTGCCCATCCGAAACCGGTCACCGAAGAAGAAATTCTTCAGGTTGAGAAAGATGTAAATGATCGCATTCGGATCAATGCAGAGGTTGCCGTCCATTTGACCACACCTGCAGAGGCGATCAAAGCGGGGGCCATGGCTCTTTTTGGCGAAAAATATGGCGACGAGGTTCGCGTGGTTTCCATGGGCGGGCTTGACGAAAATAAAGGGGCTGGCCAGTCCTATTCCACGGAACTTTGCGGCGGCACCCATGTGCGCCGCATGGGCGATATCGGTTTTGTGAAAGTGGTCAGTGAAAGTGGTCTGGCGGCAGGTGTTCGCCGTATTGAAGCCGTTGCCGGAGCCGCCGCCCTTGATTATGTCAATGAGCGCGAGCAAATCCTGAAGACAGCTTCTGCCGTCCTGAAATCGTCCCCGCATGAATTACCTAGCCGGGTTGGTGGTCTTTTGGAAGAGCGTAAGCGCTTGGAAAAAGAGTTAAAAGAAACTCGCAAAAAACTGGCAACGGGCGGCGGCGTATCCGCTGAAGCGCCTGCTGAGAAAATCGGGGATGTGGCGTTTGTATCTCGCATATTGGAAGATGTGCCGCCGCGGGATTTGAAACCCATGGTCGATGAGATCAAAAAACAGCTGAAAAGTGGTGTTATTGTCTTGATTGCAGCCAATGACGGCAAAGCCTCCATCGTCATCGGTGTTACCGATGATCTGACAGGCGCCCATAGTGCCGTTGATTTGGTGCGTGTCGGCTCTGAAGCGCTAGGCGGTAAAGGCGGCGGCGGTCGTCCTGATATGGCGCAAGCTGGCGGTCCTGATGCCACCAAAGGCGAGGTTGCGATTGAGGCTATTAAACAGGTAATATCAAAGGCTTAACTCGCGTATTTGGATAACTATTGCGCATAAGAAAAACGGCAGGTATGACCCTGCCGTTTCTCCTGTGCAGGATTCTAGCACAGGCGCCTCCGAGTGACTTGCCCGGACTTTTCTTTTAAAACTTATTAAATTTCAAAGTTTTGCAAAGAAAAGCTTATGCAATAAGTAAAGCTAGCGCACGGGCGAAAAGGATCAAGACCTATTTGTGTCCACTTCCCGTTTATCCACATAGAGCGCGTTTCCTCCTTCGCGGAATTTGTGGCTCATCTTTGCCATTCCCTGTTCCTTGTCATTAAGCTTGGACGCATAATCAAATACTTCCCGTGAAATTTTCATAGAGCAGAATTTGGGACCGCACATGGAGCAGAAATGGGCGATCTTGTGCCCTTCCTTTGGCAGCGTCTGATCGTGGTAATCCATTGCTGTTTCTGGATCGAGAGACAGATTGAACTGATCCTGCCAACGGAAATCAAAGCGCGCTTTTGACAGGGCATCATCCCGTAACTGGGCCGCAGGATGTCCCTTGGCGAGATCCGCCGCATGCGCCGCAATCTTATAGGTGATGACACCCACTTTAACATCATCCCGGTTTGGCAGCCCCAGATGCTCTTTCGGTGTCACATAACAGAGCATGGCACAGCCGTACCAGCCAATCATGGCCGCGCCGATACCCGACGTAATATGATCATATCCCGGCGCAATATCTGTTGTGAGGGGACCCAGTGTATAGAAAGGGGCTTCCCCGCATTCGGCCAGTTGTTTGGCCATATTGATCTTGATTTTATGCATGGGCACATGACCGGGTCCTTCAATCATGACCTGACATCCCTTTGCCCAGGCAACTTGAGTAAGTTCCCCAAGTGTCTCCAGCTCGGCGAACTGTGCCCGGTCATTGGCATCCGCTATGCAGCCGGGACGAAATCCATCGCCGAGGGAAAAGCTGATATCATATTGGGCGCAGATATCGCAAATCTCTTCAAAATGTTCGTAGAGAAAACTCTCCTGGTGATGATGCAGGCACCATTTTGCCATAATCGATCCCCCGCGGGAGACGATCCCGGTGACTCGGTCCACGGTCAAGTGAATGTAACCAAGGCGAACACCAGCATGGATCGTAAAATAATCAACCCCCTGTTCGGCCTGTTCAATCAGTGTGTCCCTGAAGATTTCCCAGGTCAGGTCTTCCGCAACACCGCCGACTTTTTCAAGGGCCTGGTACATAGGCACCGTGCCCACAGGGACGGGGCTGTTGCGAATGATCCAATCCCGAGTGTTGTGGATATTCCGGCCCGTGGATAAGTCCATGATGGTGTCAGCTCCCCAGCGAATGGCCCAGACCATTTTGTCCACTTCTTCGGCGACAGAGGACGTGACAGCAGAGTTTCCAATATTGGCGTTGATTTTAACCAGAAAATTACGGCCAATAATCATCGGCTCCAATTCCGGATGGTTGATGTTTGCTGGAATAATAGCGCGGCCCGCAGCGATTTCGCTGCGAACAAATTCCGGTGTGACATGGAGAGGAATATTGGCACCGAAACCCTCACCGTCGGCTCGTATTGCTTCGGCGTTTTCCACCATAGTTTGGCGGCCCAAATTTTCCCGTTCCGCCACATAGATCATTTCTTCGGTAAGTATGCCGGCCTTTGCCGCCTGATATTGGGTGAGAGGCTTATTGCCTGTTCCTTTCAAGGGGCGATGCTGCACAGGAAAGGCTTTGGCAAGTCGCTTGCCAGTGGCACCGCCATTATCCATAGGCGTGATCGCCCGTCCTTCATATTCCTCGACCTGGCGGGCGTCATACCAGTCAAGCCGGTGACGCGGCAGACCTTTTCCAAGATCGATAGTTATGGTTTCGTCGGTATAGGGACCGGATGTGTCATAGACCCGCACCGTTGGTTGTTCGGTATCCAGAGTATTAATTTCCCGAAAGGGAACTTTCAGGTTTGGGGCGGCAGACGGGGTTATATGAATTTTATTCGACGCAGGGAGCGGCCCTGTTGTCACGGACATTTCGTGTTTTGAAGAATATTCCAATGTCTTCACTCCTATAGAAAAATTGCTATGGAGATCAGAGAAATGTGAGGAGAGATATTAAAGATCCGCGCGTAAATACTGGCGCAATTCCGTTCCAATCCCTTTCGCCAGCATTACCCGGATCAGGTTCAAAGGGTCTAACGCATTAGCGTCGTCTCAGCCCCTTAACCGGAGCACCCCTAGGAAATTTCTTTATATCTTGGAACGAGTTTGTCGTCAGCCTAAAACTTCAAAAAACAGTGATTGGTGATCAGGAGGCTGATATCATCTGACTAATATTTGTTCTTATGGAAGCCTTTGCGTTTTCTTCTGACCATCCGCAATCCCCAGTAAGAAGGTCCCACACTTGGACAGAACTATGGGTCCACATGAATTCGGCGGCCTGTTGCGGTGTCCAGTTGGGGGCCAATTGATTTTCATTGTTTAAATCCTCCATCACGGTGACGTAGAATTTTCTCAACTCCAGCATTCTGTCCGACCAGGCATTTCCTGCTTCTTCATCTTTTGCTCGCAGCCGGATCAAGTCCCGGGCAACGGGCAGTATTTTTGGCACGAAATCGAGCCAGGCATCCAGGCAGGCCATCAACCGTTCTTTGGCCGTTGGTTTTTGCATCGCTTTGGCAAATTCTTCCCAGATTTTTTCTCGCTCATCCGCACGGCGAACCAACGCCACAAGCAAGCCGCCGCGAGA
>JAESPT010000443.1 GCA_016765515.1 Sneathiella sp.
CCCGTCCCTATCGCTTTCTGGCCTCATCCCTCGCCTCAAACGGTCATATCGCCGTTACCCTGGATCCAAGGGGGCATGGAAAAAGCCTACCGCATCCAAAACGAGGCGTTGACTATGGCTATGACGATATCCTGCAAAAAGATCTCCCTGCCACACTGGATCATTTAAGACAGGAACATCCCGATCTTCCCATCTTTATGATCGGACATAGTTTGGCGGCCATTTATCCGCCGCCTTCGCTGCAGAAAATAACGGCAGCATAAAAGGCATTATCACCCTCACATCTCCCCACCTGTATTTCAAGAAAATGGCTTATCCGTCGATTGTCATCATGGGTTTGTTTGTTTTTCTTGCCAAAACTCTGGGGTATCTTCCAGGACAGCATATCGGCTGGGGATCTCCCATTGCCCGGCAGCAAACACTGGATTGGGCGAGATGGGGTTATGGTGGAACGTTTCTTGGCACGGACGGCCGTAATCTTGAACCGGCTATAAAGAATCTCGACACCCAAAATCTGTGTGTCGGTTTTACCGATGATAAAACACTGGCACGGCCCACTTCCGTTCAGCATTTTGCAGAAATGCTACCCGATGACAAAACGACCGTTTGGATACTCTCACCGGAAGAGTTGGACACTCCCGCTCTTGGCCATTTCGATCATTTACGAAACGGCGCCAAGCTGTGGACGAAACTTGATCACTGGATCAAAAGCCAGCTTTAAGTCCCCATTATTACTTTTACCGCCGCCTCAGTCTCCTCATTGGCCGGAAACATGCTTTCCACCATGATTTCCTCTGCCGTTACATCCTGCGGTGTTCCGAAACTGGCAATCGTTGTAATCCACGACAAAGTCATACCATTTACCTCAAATTCAATGGGCAGAATCGGCGGGGCGTCACTGGTCGGATCGTCATATTTCCATTCCTTGGGAATGCCGGGATAGGACAGGACCTCTTCCAGCACTTTGGCAAGCGGATCATCCTCTCCCTTGCCGCGGACCTGACGATGGGCCCGCTGGATCAGATGCTGCGCCGTCTTCTCCCAGTTTTTAATAATTGGGCGAAATCCATCTGGATGGAGGGTGAGCTTTAGCGCATTTGGTGGCCCTTGTGTCCCGCCGAGGGGAACACCAAGAGCATTCATTATTTTCGCCCCTGCATGATTGACCATCAGGATATCAAAGCAGCGGTTCATGACCGTTGCCGGATAAGGTTCCTGCTGGGCGAGGATCCGATCGAGGATTTTGCGAACCTGTTCAAACCCGTCCTGGTCAAGATGTGTCTCTTTATAAGCCGGGCTGTATCCGGCTGCATTAAGAAGTTTGTTGCGCTCCCGCAAAGGAAGTTCCATGACGTCACACAGGCGCAGCACCATTTCCCGGCTGGGTTTGGACCGCCCGGTTTCGATAAAACTCACATGACGGGCGGAACTTTCCGCTTCCATGGCCAGATCAAGCTGGCTGAGTCCATGGATCTGCCGCCACCGTTTTAAAAGAATACCGATTTCCGAGACATTTTTATTAAGTTCTGCAACAGCCATGATCTTGCTCCATCCACACATGTTGTCTTATGGATCCTGTATAATACAGAAATTAATCAGCCGACATTACCTCTGAGGTAATTGAGATCATAACCTCAAATCCGCATTCTTTGCACAGATTTCGCACAAATGATCAATTGGAAGGATCAAGGATATGGATAAATCTTCACCGGCGCTGTTAAAAAACACACTCCTCGCCAATGCCGCTTTTTCTGCTCTTGGCGGTGTCCTCTGTCTCGCAGCAAATGACCTGCTCACCACCTTTATGGGCATGGCAGATGGACTATACTTATATATTGTCGGCGCTGGCCTTCTAATCTTTGCCGTCGATGTCGCCTATACGGCAACCCGTGCGACCATCAAGCCGCTTTCTGTTAAAATGATTATTGGTGGCGATGTGGCCTGGGTCATCGCAAGCTTCCTGCTGGTCGCCCTGATGCCGCAACTTTTCGACTTCTACGGTATTGTCCTGATCGAATTCGTAGCTCTGGATGTAGCAATTTTCGCTGTCTTGCAAACCGTTGGCTTGAAAAGAATGGCCAACACCAGTGGTCAAGTGACCGCATAATAAACTGCGTTTCAGAATTTTCAAAAGCAAGGTTGCGGGTAATCCGCAGCCTTGTTCAGCTTAAACCCAGTTTTCAAGGCACAAGCCATCTTCGCTGATGATACACCGGTCTCTATGCTGGCTCCGGGTTCCGGTAAAACAAAGACAGCGCGGCTCTGGGCTTACGTGCGCGACGAACGACCCTGGGACGGAGACAGACAGCCTGCCTCCTGGTATCAATTCTCTCCGGACCGGAAGGCCGCACGTCCCAATAAACACTTGAACCAGTATGAAGGGTTTATGCATGCGGATGGATATGCCGGGTTCAATGACCTGTATCGAACGGGTAAAATAATAGAAGTTGCCTGCATGGCCCACATCAGGCGCAAATTTGTCGATGTCCACAAGTCTCAAGGATCAGCCATTGCGGAGGAAGCAATTAAATGCATTGCCAAACTCTATGGCATCGAGAAAGAAGCCCGTGGACGCCCCCCGAATGAACGATGGAAGGCCCGTCAAAACCAGTCAAAACCGGTGTTTGATAGTCTGGAGGTATGGTTGTAGGCGCAACAGACTAAAATATCCGGCAAATCTCCGCTTGCCGGAGCCATTCGTTATGCCTTGACGCGCATGAAAAAACTGCAACCCTGGCTCGATCACGGTTTTCTCGAACTCGACAACAATACAGCCGAAAGGTCCATGCGACCCATCGCTCTTGGTCGTAAAAACTATCTCTTTATGGGATCTAAACGTGGCGGCAAGTCGGCTGCCATCGCCTATACCTTGATCGAAACGGCCAAACTCAACAACGTTGATCCGCAATCTTGGCTGACCGATGTACTTTCAAGGATTGCGGATCATAAAATCAACCGTATTGATGAACTCCTGCCCTGGCATTACGCTCAAACCTGAGCGTAATGTGATACCATCAGATCGTCGAGGGGGGAGGCGCCGGACGGTCACGAAGCAACGCCGTACTCAACGCAAAAACATATGCAAATTCTTACTGAGAGAAAGGCCTTCGCTGATCTCGCGGAAATTTGTGTGAAGTGGTTTAAGAAATCCCCAAGGAAAATGTCTAAGGCCGTTACTATTGGTGACGATAGGGGCAATCAAAACACCTTAGTACCAATTGGCAATAAAATTTGCGGACAATGGTAATCAAGAGAAAATGCAGAACTGCTATTTCTAAGTCATTATAATTTTCTGCACCGTTGAAGCCATTCCACCCTGAATATTACCCCGCAAACAAATAAGAATTTAGAGAAATTCAAGGACATCGGCCCCAAAGTCAGCCAGGATCTGGGTCGCATAAGGCCCAAGGACAACGGCGGTCAAATCCAAAATACGAATACCTGCCAAAAAATTTTGCAAGAAATTACTTCTTCTTGCGTGGATCATATGGGATTAATCCCAGCTCCAGAAATTTAATAATTGTACTTATTCATACTAAATTCTAATTATTAAAACTTTCACTCTCTATGAGTGTTTTTACCCCGACAATATCAGCATGATCTCCCTGGATTTTCGGTATGAGTGCCTTTTCCGCCATATCTGCCCATTTATAACTCTTTAAGCAAACATCGCGGGCTAAAATCATAACCATGTTTTGCGCATTCTAAAGAAACTATTACTTGCATATTTAATATTAATTACAATTTAAAAGAGTTCTCTCAACTAACGATAATGGGACAAAAAATTCTATTGTTAGCGCAAATTCAAAAAACATATTTACAACTCAGGAGAAAATAATGTCATCAAAATTTAGGAGCGCCCTGTCGGCTTTCAGGATTGTAAGTCCAAAACTAGCCGGCTCAGTATCCATGCTGAATAACTCAATCGTGAGTTCTGTCTTACGCAATTCAAATTATCAAGTCCGCTATACATCTAGTTTTACCGTCCACACCGGTGATCAGATAGTCGAGAAAATGGACCCCAAACAAATTGACCTATATAGAGAATCGGCAATGAATGCAGGTGTCGATGTTAGGTCGATGGACGATCTGTATCCAAAGTCCATACAACAAAAAAAGGCTAGACCTACGCCCCCCGAGCCAGAAGAACCCTATGAAGTCACATATCAGCCGACAAAAGAAAGTGAGATAATTTCACATGTCTTCAAGTCAGCCAAATTCGATCGAGTTGCCCCTTATGGTGGCGTCGTCACTGCCGCATTCTGGACCAATGAAGCGAAAAAGGTTAGCAATAACATTAAATGGATCGAACAATACCGCGACAGGCTTCTTGGACAGCCGGGTTGGGTCAACATTATTTACGCCTATTTTCCGTCTGATGCATGGCATCAGGTTAGCGAAGCAGCCTTCCCACTTCTTTTTCCTGATTTTCCTAAAAATGATAATACGAATGACTGGAAAGCCCGAGCGCAAAAGCATCTTGAAGGTGCCGTAGGACAAAGAAACGTTTCGCTGAACACCATAAAAGGGGGTTGGCTGGTCAATGGGCTTTCCTCTGTCCATATTTTCCTCGATTTAAAGGCGATCGGAACAGATGGTAAAATTTATGGTAAAACCACTGAAATGGAAATGGGCCGTCGTTTCATTATTGACGGCACTTTATATAAAAGCACGCTGGTAGACGGGAAGACCCCTGCGGTTATCATGAATGCTCTTACTGAACAGGGTATCTACCAAGTCGAGAAATATGATCCGACTAAAGTTTCAGGCGGCCTTCCGGACGGGACCAAATTTGATCCAGCGGACGCAAAAGTAGCTTATTCCCAATTGGTGTACGGAAAATATGTTGGAAACGCTATCCTGGATTCGGGCGTCTTGACCGGTCCATATGAAGACACTGCTATGTCGGTGACCAGCTATTGCTCCATGACATACAATCCAACGACCGGCAAAAGGGAGCTTGCCTGGCCCTGGGATGACAACAGCTGCGGGTCCTACGAATGGGACATGACCGTTCGGGCTGGTGCGGATCCTATATCGGCTTTCATTTTGGCTCAAGGGGCTCATAAATGGGACAGCTCTGGGCCGATACGTCGATTTCTGTATTCGTCACCGCTTGCGGAAGCTATCGTCAACCAAGGCTTGACGTCTGAAACAATAATGGACGAACCATTATTTGGTGGAAAAGTGCCCGGAACATCAATGCCGGACATCGCATCCGAAATGGTTTCCTGTTTCGCAGGCATGCAAATATTCAACAACGTCTTAACCAACGCTATAAATCGGTCTAAAACTCAAAGTCTCACCCAAGAGGAAGCAGAAATACTTGAGAAATTTAATAAGCGGATGACTTTATTTAAGCCCCGTTTTGACAACCTCTCATCGCTGGTCGTTGCTGTCGGTAATACGGGCGAATCCACTATGCTGGAAAAGCTTGACCCATCAATGAATTCAACGACGGTCCAAAATATCCTGA
>JAESPT010000444.1 GCA_016765515.1 Sneathiella sp.
TGATTTTAACGTTCCTGACTTTCTGAAAATTGCTTGAATTGTGGAGTAGCGGATAAGCTTTATGACTATATCAAAGCACTCATCCTTTGAATTTTTCATTGATCCCGGTGTCGATTGCTTTTTTATCAAATATTTTGGTGTTTTTAATCTTGAGATCCTGCTTGAGGGCTTTAAAGCGCTTGAAAGTCATAAAGATTATCGATGGGATTTGAACCGACTGGTTGACATCACAAACTGCACATTAGATCTGTCCAGTGATGAAATTCGAACTCTTTCTGAAAAAATATCCTCTGGCGAAAAATCAGATGGCTCTTTTAGAAGAGCCTTTTTTGTTGATAATTCTCTGATACATGGACTGGTGCGTATTTTTGAATCTTTAAACAGTAATCCCTCAAACGATTATCAGATTTTTTATTTGCAGACTGAAAATATCGGTGAGGAAATCAGGCTCTGGCTTTCTTTGGATAAAGCACATTCCTTCCCAAAATTTCAGAATTATTTAAATCCCTGAATTTTACGGTTTTTCGTTTTTGAAATCACAGTTAAGCCGAATTTAGCCCATAGGGGGGTTGAAAAACCTTTTAATTCTTTTGATTTCCTCCCAATGCTGTTAGAGGAAGGCATCTGTTGGCTTTGGATTTGCGTGATCTATGGATATGAAGAATAACTTTCTCTTTCTGCCCCTTGGCGGCAGCGGAGAAATTGGAATGAACCTCAACTTATATTGCTGTAACGGTAAATGGTTGATGGTGGATTGCGGTATTTCCTTTGCCGATGATCGGGCTCCCGGCGTCGATGTCATCGTGCCGGACGCCGGTTGGATTGCCGAAATCAAGGATGATCTATTGGCAATCATTGTTACCCATGCCCATGAAGACCATGTCGGGGCAGTCGCCAGGCTCTGGCCGCAATTTCAATGTCCTGTTTACACCAGCCCATTTACCGCTGAAATTCTGCATCATAAACTTGTAGAAGAAGGATTGGCGGACCAAGTCGAGGTCAACGTCATCTCACCGGGAGGCTCTCTGCAAATTGAGGATTTCCATCTGGACTTTGTCGACATGACACATTCCATCCCGGAGATGCAGGCGCTTATGATAACCACGCCGTACGGTAAAGTCCTGCATAGTGGAGATTGGAAACTGGATCCTGATCCGGTTGTCGGCCCGGCCAGCAATTTGGAGAAAATGGCGTCAGTCTCCAAAGGTGATATTCTTGCCATGGTCTGCGATTCCACGAATGTTTTCAAGAAAGGTGTCTCCGGATCCGAAGGGGATGTTCAAGCGAGCCTGGATAAACTTTTGGGGGCGATCACGGAAGGCAGGGTGGCAGTTACCACATTTGCATCCAACATTGCCCGGCTGAAAACAATCGCTCGTGTTGCTGAAAAACATGACCGTCATGTTGTCCTGGTTGGTCGTTCATTGTATCGGATGACGGATGCTGCAAAGCGGGCAGGGTATCTTCTTGATTTACCGCCTTTTCTAAATGAAAATGATGCAGCTCACATTCCTCGGAATAAGTTGCTCCTTCTATGTACGGGGAGCCAGGGAGAACCACGGGGTGCCATGGCGCGCATTGCCAGAGATGAACATCAAAAAATTTCGCTTACGCCTGGTGATACAGTTATTTTCTCGTCCAAGGTCATTCCTGGCAATGAGAAATCATTGTATGCGCTGCATAACCAGCTGACCGAGTCAAAAATAAATGTGATTACAGAAGCTGATGAGTTTGTTCATGTATCCGGTCATCCTGCCCGGGATGAACTCAGCGAGATGTACAAAATTGTGAAACCGAAAATTGCAGTTCCCGTTCATGGTGAAGCTCGTCACCTTCAGGAACATTGTGCGCTCGCCTTGTCACTTGGCGCAGAGCAGGCCATTGAGATTAAAAATGGAGATGTTCTAAAGCTTGCTCCCGGTAACGCTGAGATAATTGGTAAAGTCCCATCAGGCAGACTGGCTGTCGATGCTGGTGGTTTGACGCCGCTGGACGGAGAGTTTTTGTCAACCCGGCGCCGGATGATTTTCAACGGTGCCGCTAATGCTCTTATTCTAATTAATGAACAGGGGCAGATTACCGAAGATCCAATTGTTAAGCTTCGCGGTGTTGTTGATGTCAGTTTGTTCCCTGACCTTCAGGATCAGCTAAAGAGGGAAATTACCGATCGCCATTACTCGCTGACGAAGGCTGATCGAAAGTCTGACAGCAAAGTTGAGGAAGCCGTCCGTCAGGCAATTCGCCGTGTTTTTAGGCGATTGGCTGGTCGTCGACCGATTACAGATGTATATGTTGTTCGAATTGAAGACGAATAAACCAGTTTATCTGGAATAAATAAAAAAAAATTGAATGAAGTTAGAAGGATGAGAAGATGATTGGTCGTTTAAATCACGTTGCGATTGCTGTCCCGGATCTGGAAGCTGCCGTCGCAACCTATCGTGATGTCCTTGGTGCAAAAGTAAGTGAGCCACAGGACGAGCCGGATAATGGTGTGACGGTTGTTTTTGTTGAGCTGGACAACACCAAAATCGAACTTCTTTATCCTCTTGGTGAAAATTCTCCGATTGCGGGTTTCCTGGCTAAAAACAAATCCGGTGGTATGCATCATGTTTGTTATGAAGTTGAAGATATCTATGAAGCTCGTGATCGTATGATTGAAAAAGGGGCGCGGATTCTTGGAAGTGGGGAGCCAAAAATGGGCGCTCACAAAAAACCGGTTCTCTTTCTCCATCCAAAAGATTTCAATGGAACACTTGTTGAACTCGAACAGGTATAAAAGGCAGCACGATGAGCTTTGTTGGTGGGTTAGTTGTTTTCAGCATCAGCTGGATTATTGTTCTTTTTATGGTCTTGCCGTGGGGCGTGCGAACGCAGCAGGAAGACGGCGAGGTGGAGCCGGGAACGGTGGAAAGTGCGCCGACTAATCCGGCAATTTGGAAGAAGTTCGCGATAACAACTGTGATCACCAGCATTCTCTTTTTTACATTTTGGGCGACGGCTGAATATGACCTGATTGACTATCGTGCCCTCTTTATCGGGGATCGGTGAAACAAAGTTTCCAGCTAGCGTAAAATATGAACAATTACTCCTACAGAGCTGATATTGATGGATTAAGAGCAATATCAGTTCTCGCCATATTTGCTTTTCATCTCGGATTCAGCAGCTTTTCCGGCGGTTTTGTCGGTGTCGATATTTTCTTTGTAATCTCTGGATATCTGATCATCCCGAGGATTGTCGACGGGCTTGAGACGGGTACATTTTCACTCGCCGATTTTTATGAGCGTCGGATCCGGCGGATTTTACCTGCACTCCTGCTCATTTTGATATTTTCAACTGTCGTCGGCTTCTTCATTCTAGGCCCGAGAGAATATACAGAATATTCATTAAGTGCCCTTGCAGCCTTGGTCTTTGGCGCAAATATATTTTTCAATGATCGGTCTGACTATTTTGCCGACGCCGCCCATCAGAAACCTCTTCTGCATACCTGGTCGCTTGGGGTGGAGGAGCAGTTCTATATTCTGATCCCATTGATCCTGATGGGACTTTGGGCATTTCGCCGTATGTCTCCGCGGAAAATTGTCATTGCCATTACAGTCGCTTCGTTCCTGTATAATCTGATTTTCCTCAGAATAAACGAGACACACACCTTCTATTTACCAATGTCCCGATTTTGGGAACTGGGAATTGGCGGCATGGTCGCTTTCTATGGCAGTTCGCTGGGCTGGGGCAGAAGAGGGGCGCTTACATCCGGTTTCATTGGCTTCTTCTTGATCCTGCTTGCTATTTTTGCCATTGATGATCGCAACGCCTATCCGGGTGAAATAGCGTTGATCCCTGTTATGGGAGCGGCCTTGTTGATCCTGTCGGGTCATCTGCATCGAACATGGCTCAGTGAGGGGCTTGGATGGTTGCCCCTGCGTTATATGGGGCGTTTATCCTATTCCCTATATCTGATCCATTGGCCCGCTATTGTCTTTGTGAGACTTTATTTATCCAGACCCTTGGAACTTACCGAGCAAGTTGGCATTTTGCTCTTCAGCTTTATCTGGGCGGCACTTTCCTGGCATTTTGTTGAGAAAAGTATTTTGTCCAGACGCGGACTGTCCTTCAAGTCAGTCATGACGGGATTGGTGGCCACGCTTGTTGTCAGTGTTGGTGCCCTTGGATATATCAGTCAGACCAACGGTATTCCTGATCGCATGAGTGAAAAGTCACTAGCGGTGATGAGGGACATTGAACAGGTGAAACACGACGGTAAAATTCAGTGCCTCAATGAATTTTCCCTTGGCGATGAAAGATTCGCTAAATTCAAA
>JAESPT010000445.1 GCA_016765515.1 Sneathiella sp.
CGGATTCAGTTTCTGTGTGTCGCTCACCTTCATCCAGTGTTGCATTCATAAGGTCATCATCATCGCTGCTGTGATCGTCTATGCCCAATGAATGACCCATTTCATGCATGACCGTTGTCAACAGATCCATGCCGTCAACAGTGCTACCACCATCAAACTCGTCATCATCCAACGGTGTTTCATCAATGAACCAACCATGTCCAGCTGCATCTGCATCGATCAGAATACGGCCATCAGGCAAAACTGTTGCCAACGTTGATCCGGAGAGATCAGCAATAACGAAATCATCCGCTGAAAGTTGAAGATCTTCCATGGGAACACCAAGCAATTCAGCCCAACGCTCTGCACCTGCTTCAATCATTGCGTTCAGGTCGTCCGTTGTCAGGAGTTGTACTGCGGAAACATCACCATCTCCAATTGTCGAAGCGAGCAAGGGATCTCCTTCTTCAATATAGGCAGGGTCATCCCCCCGGACGATTGTATCGTCGAAGTTTGCTGTACCGCTGTCAACAAACAGACCAACTGAGCCGTCATTAAGCAGGCTGTAATAGACAAAACCTGTTACGGCAGTACCATTAAGTTCAACACTAACGCTGCCACCAGAAAGATGGATCATCAATGTGTGTCCGGAATTACCGGTCAATTTTACATCTGTTGAGACATCGATTGTTATGCCGCGGTCTGTTACATGACCAATAACAACTTGCTCCGTATCTAGATCAATCGCTGCAAACTTGTAATTCTCTTCGTTGTAGTAATCGAAAACAATACCAGACAGATAATCAGAATCCACATGGGTTTCGAATTCCAGCATGGTGTAGTTAGCGACATCCACATGACGCGTCGCAATGGCAAAGCCGTCTGCAATACTAGCAACCAGTTCACTTCCGTCCGTTGACCAGGTTCCGGTTTCAAGAGAGAAGGCTCCCATGTCAACACTATAGTCTTCAGTATATTCGAAGGTAATGACAGGGGGCAGTTTCTGTATCTGCCAGTCATCGAAAGAGGCTTTTGCACCATCAACGCCCAATCCCAACATGCCGTTATTAAGCGGATCTTCAAAATTGAAACTGGTCGCGTTTGAGCCATTCACATAAAGAGTTGCAACGGTACCATGCATGACAAGGGTTAAATCATAATCCCGATCTGCACGGATCCGCATATTATTCTGGGTATCAACGACCCAACCGTCTGCCGTTCTATGGCCGAGCTGAAGTTTATCAATGCCAGCTTCGATACCGGCAAATTTGAAATCATCCGGTCCCTGATAATCGAAAATGATATAACCATTTGATTTCCAACCCGCTTTATCTTTTTCAGCATTAACAGTAACCAGAATTTCCATGTAATTTGGTTGCATTTCGTCGAGGAAGAAAAGACTGATTGCTTCTGCGCCCTGAGCTGAAGATTCAACGATATAAGAGCCATCTTCAATCGCCCAAAGACCAGAATCTACCGCAAAAGCAAAGGCCAGCGCATTTGGATTGCCACCTCCTCCACCGCCGCCATTACCGCTATATTCACCGGCAAATAACTCACGGCGCATAATTTCTCTCGCACCTTGCAAATTACCTGCTTGCGGATCATTGGGCGCGCCGGTTTGTTCGTTCCAATCCCGATCCTGTTGCAGAACCATACCAAGCTCGCCAAAGGGTTCAAAATTTCGGTCCGGATCTGGATCATAGGTCCGTGTATCATCGAATTTATGCTCAAGATAGAGTGCACCATCGGGCATAGTTGGATCTGCACCGTCACTTTCAGACAGATCATAGAGATAGTCCTGCAAATGTGGCTGCAGATTACGACTGATATGGAAAGCACCAAACGGGCTGAACGGCACGATGTAACTGTTAAACTCACCAACCCAGTCAATGGACCGATCGGCACCGGTATTCAGGATCATCACATCCCGACCTGCGCCTGCATAGACGATATCAGCATAAGACTGATACGCATCCGGATCATCATTCAAACCACCATTGGTGTCATGATCATCATCCATATTAAGCATATCATCGCCGCGACCACCAAACATGTGATCCCGTCCTGTACCGCCAACAATCCAGTCATTGCCAAGATCACCAAAGATTTTGTCATCACCATCGGTAAAGAGCGTGACCATCTCATCAGGATCGGGGAAGACTGTGTCTTCTGGACCTTCAGTCGCATCGAAATTGAGCAGGAAGTCTATTTCACTACCATCAAGATCAGCAATGGAAACACGTTCGCCCGTTGTCGGATCGATCAGTATTTTTTCGCGTGGATTATAGCTGTCATATAAGGCAAACTCGTCGGCGAATTCACCGGCACCGCCGCGACCTTCATACCGCAGGATCTCGCCTGGATTATAGAGGGCATAATCGTACCAGAACGGATCATCCTGGTCGGAGATAGCACTTACGTTATCAGCATTCTGAACAACCTTCATAGCGTCATTAACGCTATCAAATGGGGACGCATCCCCGTCACCAGAGTAATAATATGGCAGAGCTTCTGCACCGGAGACTGCATCATCGCCATCACCGGCATGCATGGAGTCTTTCCCAAGTCCGCCGAACATGATGTCATTAAACATTTGATCTGAGGCTGTAGTCGCCGTTCTGAAAGCCAGCAGATCAACCGTATATTTCAACGCGCCATCCATATTTATGGTCGCCCGCTGTAATTGACCGGGTGTGGAGATATCCAGGTCCACATCATCCAGTTTGGCAATACCGTACAGAGGTTCTGCCAAGGCATCGTCATTATTGTTGGCTTTTTCCGTATTGCGGCTGGTAAGCAGCAATCCATCGTCACCCAGCATGCCATCTTCGCCGGTGCCACCAAATAGAATGTCGTTGCCGATTTCACCGTGCATGGCATCATTTTCAGCGTTACCAAAAAGGACGTCGTCACCGACCATGCCATGCATAAAGTCATCACCGCCCTCGCCAAACATCAGATCCCCTTTGCCAATGGCTGTCGAGGAGAAGAGCATACTGAATTCACCGGTCGTGGTGTTAAAGGCAGGAACATATCCGTAATCCAGCAGCATAACCGGCCGCGGAATGACAGGTCTGTCGATTTTCTCATCGTAATTAAATTCGAGATATTCGTTGGCGGTCCCATCGACCAATCTGTAAATCTCGCCGTTGTCTCCAAGAATAACATCTGAATCTTCGCCATTTGCCATGGTTGGATCATCAGCATTTCGAGCAAGGCGAACAGGATCACCGGCCGCACCGTAAATAAGATCGGCACCATCAGGTCGTTTCTCAGGGGTGTCCAGGCCAAACAAGCTTGAAGATCCACCGATCAAATCGTCCTGACCCAGGTTACCATAAATCCGGTCATTTCCGCCGTTACCCTCAATATAATCATCCCCGTCCGTTCCGGTCTCTATGACCCGGAAGGTAAGATCAAAATCAGTGACTTCATCCGTATTAAACGCTCGATAATCCGGCGTTGGCAGATCGAAGGACGGATCCGCACTCATTAACGGACTATAGGCACCCGCTGCCCCATCCAACTCAATGAGACCGTCGCCCTGCATGATATCATCACCCAAGCCGCCAAACATTTCATCATGGCCTTGATTGCCAGCCATAACATCATTGCCAAAGACATGTGATACGCCAGGAGATGTCACTGCATCGGTTTCAATCGTAAGAGTGTGATCCAGCAAAGTTACCGTGCGACCAGCATCGTGGTCGGGGCTACTAAAATGAGTTGCTGTAATATTGGGCACAAAGTTGGAATCGACCATTAGGAAACCAGCTGGTTGACCAACAAGAACGCCAAGGTCAGCTTGCAGTGTTAGATA
>JAESPT010000446.1 GCA_016765515.1 Sneathiella sp.
CTCTACGATCAGATGACGGAACCGCGCTGGGTAATTGCCATGGGGACCTGCGCTATTTCGGGCGGTGTTTATAACACCTATGCCGTAGTTCAAGGTTCTGAATTGATTCTTCCCGTGGATGTGCATGTCCCTGGATGTCCGCCCCGGTCCGGAGCCCTGATGCACGGGCTACTGACGTTGCAGGAAAAAATAAAACGAGACTATGTCCTTCGGAAAAAGCCAACGGTTGAGGCTGATAGTCCTCAACCCGTGCCGCAGAATAAGGCAGAGGGGTAGAGATGAAGACACCAGCCTTTATTGATCAAATATTGGAACGTTTTGCCGGACACGTGCGGGATGATGGTCCCGGGATCGACATGTATTGCATCAGCGTGGGACCGGATCATATTGTGGCGCTCTGCCAATATCTGAAAGAAGACCCTTCTCTGAAGTTTAATTTCTTATCGGACCTTTGCGGCGTTGATCATTACCCGGAAAAGGACCGGTATGAAGTGGTGTATCACTTATTCTCCATTCCGCTGCAGCACCGCCTTCGCCTAAAATGCCGTCCGCAATCTGAAACTTATGGGGACGCCCCGTCCATACCGACGGTGACAGGGGTTTGGCGCACAGCCAATTGGGCGGAACGGGAATGTTATGACATGTATGGAATAGAGTTTTCCGGTCACCCAAACTTGCTACGAATTTATATGTGGGAGGGTTTTGAGGGCTATCCCATGCGAAAGGATTTCCCGGTAAAGGGCTACAAGGACGCCTATAACCCGTTCGGAGAGGAGAAGAGGGGAGGCATTCCTGATGACTGAAGTCACGGTTCTCAAAGAGAAAGGATCTGATCGGCTCGGATCGCAGGAGGTTCTTCTCAATCTTGGTCCGCAGCATCCCAGCACCCACGGTGTGTTACAGCTTGTTCTCCACCTTGATGGGGAGATCGTTGAACGGGTGTCTCCTAATATTGGCTATCTGCACCGGGGAACGGAAAAATTGGCGGAAACTTTCACTTACACCCAGATTATTCCGCTGACAGATCGACTGGATTATGTTTGCCCGCCCACCAGCAATCAGGCTTTCGTTCTCGGTGTGGAAAAACTATTGGATATCGAAGCGCCGGAACGGGCCCAGTATATTCGGGTGATCATGGCGGAGTTAGCGCGCATTTCCGGACATCTTCTTATTGTCGGGGCCTTGCCCATGGATTTGGGCGCCATGACTACATTGCTCTACACCATGCGGGAGAGGGAAATGATTATGGATATCATGGAGATGATATCCGGTGCCCGTATGCATACGTCCTTTTGCCGGGTCGGAGGTGTCCGCGAAGATCTGCCCGAGGGCGCGATAGAGCGCATTTTGGAATTTTGTGACATCCTGCCCAATCGATTGATTGATTATGAAAAGTTGGTAGCGAAAAACAGGATATTCCTTAAGCGCACCCAGAATGTTGGTGTCGTCGCCCCCGAGGATGCCATCGACATCGGTTTAAGTGGCCCAAATCTCAGGGCTTCGGGGGTTGACTGGGACATTCGCAGGGACAGTCCCTATGAGATATATGATCGTCTCGAATTTAAGGTCATTGTCCGCGAAAATGGAGATTGTTATGACCGGTGGGCCTGCCGCATCGATGAAATGCGCGAATGCGTCAAAATGATCCGGCAATGTATTGCCCAAATGAAAGAAGGGCCTTTTCAGATTGATATTCCGACGATCGCTTTTCCCGTCGATAAGGAATTACTGGGACATTCCATGGAAACCCATATTCATCATTTCGAACTGTCAGCCTATGGATTTAAAGTTCCCAAGGGAGAAGTGTATGTTCCCATTGAAGCTCCTAAAGGAGAACTTGGCTATTACATGATCAGTGATGGCAGTGAAAAACCGACCCGGTTCAAAGTCCGTGCACCGTCCTTTGTTAATCTTCAAGCGCTGGAATTTGGAACAACAAATATGAAGTACCTGGCTGACGTTGTCGCCATGCTGGGAAGTCTGGACCCGGTTATCGCCGAAGTTGATAAATAAACACGGAGACGCCAAAACGATGGAATTATCCAAAAAGCTTATAGAACAGATTCAATTGGTTGCAGAGAATTACCCCAACCGACGGTCTGCCATTATGCCGGCGCTGTATTTGGCGCAAAACCGGTATGACTGTTTGCACGGCGAGGTCTTGAAAGGTATTGCGAATGTTCTGGAAATTCCTGAAATCTGGGTGTTCGAGCTGGCGACTTTCTACACCATGTACAATACAGAACCCATGGGAAAATATCATATTCAGCTGTGCACAAATATACCCTGTCAGCTCCGTAAAGCGGATATTCTGAAACGCTTTCTGGAGGACCGATTACACATCAAAACCGGTGAAACAACATTGGATGGAAAATTTACCTTGTCGACCGTGGAATGCATAGGCTCCTGCGACAAGGCGCCAGCTCTGATGATCAACCAGGACTATCATGAGCATTTGGATGAAAACAGAGTCGGAGAAATTCTGGATCAGCTTAACGAATAAAACGAAAATAAGGAGGAAGAGAAGTTCCCATGTTCGAGAAGGTTTTACTGAAGAATATGGACCACCCCGAGAGCCACACAATCGGAGCGTACGAGGCTGCGGGTGGGTATAAGGCGCTTGCGACTGTTTTGAAGAAATACACTCCCGATGAAGTTATTAAGCAGGTGAAGGCTTCCAATCTAAGGGGCCGGGGCGGGGCAGGTTTTCCAACCGGGTTGAAATGGAGTTTTGTTCCCAAAGATTCTGCGAAAATACCCTATCTGTGCTGCAATGCAGATGAGGGTGAACCCGGGACTTTCAAGGACCGGGCCCTCATGGAAAAAGATCCGCATATGATGATTGAAGGGATGATCATCGCGGCCTATGCCATTGGGGCGAAAATCGCCTATATCTATATTCGCGGTGAATACGAGCTTTGCATCAATCGGGTGGAAAAGGCGATTAAGGACGCAACGGAGAAAGAATATCTTGGCGCTGATATCCTGAAAAGTGGGTTCGCTTTGGAAGTATATGTTCATCGCGGTGCCGGGGCGTATATCTGCGGCGAGGAGACAGCCCTGTTGGAATCCATTGAAGGACGCCGCGCGCAACCCAAACTCAAGCCACCTTTTCCCGCGATATCGGGACTTTATGACTGTCCGACGGTTATCAATAATGTGGAAACATTTGCCTGTCTTCCCCATATTTTTGAGCGAGGCGTTGATTGGTTTTGCAGCATTGGGCCCGAAGGCAGCCCGGGACCAAAACTGTTTTGTCTCAGCGGCCAGATTAACAAACCAGGCCTTTATGAAGCGCCCATGGGGATCACCATGCGTGAAATGATTGAAGAGTACGGCGGCGGCGCCTGCTCAGGGCAGGTGAAGGCGGTCATTCCCGGCGGCGTTTCCGCGCCGATGTTTCCCGTAAGTGATCTGGACATAAAACTCGATTTTGAATCCCTGGCGGCGGCGGGCAGCATGCTGGGATCTGCGGGTGTGATTGTCCTCGATGACAGTGCCTGTGTGGTTAATACAATCACGCGGATAACGGAATTTTTTAATCACGAGTCGTGCGGAAAATGCACACCGTGCCGCGAAGGATTGGATTGGTGCGCTAAAATATTACGCCGACTGGAATCGGGGGATGGGAAACTGGAAGACCTCGATCAGCTGGAGGCTCTGTGCTCAACTATTTTTGGTAATTCCTTTTGTGCGCTCGGGGTCGGCGCTTCCTGGGCATTGCAAGCTGCACTTAAACATTTCCGGGCAGAATTTGTTCAGCATATTGAGGAGAAAGGCTGCCCGTTTCATTAATTGCTACTCCCGTTAATTCCATAAGGATTGGGAAGGTGAAGGCACAATGGCAAAAGTGACAATTGACGGTGAAGTAATCGAGGCGGCTGAGGGCAGTCTGATTTTGGAAGCCGCGGAAAAACTTGGCATTCCCGTTCCTACTTTTTGTTACCAGGAACGGCTAACCCCCCTTGCTTCCTGCCGCATGTGTCTGGTGGAAGTTGAAGGTCAGCC
>JAESPT010000447.1 GCA_016765515.1 Sneathiella sp.
CAAGTTTCGCGTCAACGCCAATTTGAGTTCAAAGATCAGGTTAGAGTGGATACCCGCTCACACGCAACGCCATTTTATCCCTATTGCCCACCTATGCTTGAATTCCATGAGTATCAGGACGTCACCGTGAATTGCTCCATCATGCCCGCATCTTCATGCTCGAGAATGTGGCCGTGATACTGTTCACCGTCAGACTCAAGTTAGTTGACAATATTTTTTGCGCATTAAATCCGTTACGCTATGTCACTAATGCATGTAGCAAGTCCACCGATGCGGGTAGTAGAGAAGCAAAGCTGGTCATCGGAAATGGACTGTTTTCGTCTTCTCGGGGTCATTTTCAGATTGCTTAGAAATAGCGTCCGCTTTCCTCACAGTTACGGGCATAAATTCACCGATCTTAAAGGGTCTGAAAAGTGCTGTGATCTCAACCGATCGCTGCAACACATTAATCCTTAATGAAAAGATGGCGTGTTGTTATGAGTTACAGACGTCGTATCTATTTTACGAGTGAGCAGAATTCTGAGATTTGGAATCATTGGCAACGCGGCGAGTCGATGAGTTCCATCGAGAATCCTCTTCGATTTACCCGTTATTATCTCGCACTGGCGGTCTTCGCCCTGCGGAGCGCAGACGGTGGAGGTTTGCGCTCACACTTGTTGAACGCGAAGAAATATTGAGAGGCGGTACTATGGGTCGTTTTTCTTTTTGCACCTAAAAGCCCGATGCATTCTCAACAAAAGCCCCTTGACATCTGGTTCTTTTGAAATATATATCTAATCGATTGATTAGTTATTTTAAGGATACCCCGAATGACCGACACATACTTGACCATCACGGCCACGCCTAACCCTGAGAACCAGGCTCAGATGGCTGAATATTTGAAAAATGTAATGCCGATGTTTGCCGCTGCCGGAGGCAAACCGATTGTTCGACAGAAAGTTAATCAGGTACTCTCCGGGAATCCTGGTTTTGTCCTGATGCTGGTCATGACCTTTCCCAGTGCAGAAGCCATTCAGACCCTGTTTTCCAGCGCGGAATATGCGCCGCTGATCCCGATCCGGGACAAGGCGTTCAGTCAATTATCCATCTCCATAACGGGACCTTTCGGCTAACGCCGTATGCGCCGGATCAGGTCTCCACTGCGGGATCCGATCCGGCGCCCCGTATCATTTAATGAGAAGGATTGAGAGATGAAATTGATAAAGAGCCTGACGACCTTTTATCTGATGAGAGACATGGTCCGCTATTTGCCTGTTTGGGTACAGTTGTGGATGGGGGTGATGATGGCCGTGTTATTTGTCGCGCCTTTGTTTTTTCTGGACCATGCGGCGGCGCAGTGGATGAGCGCATCTTTTATGCTGGGCGGCCTGATCATGGGTTTCCTTCACATGAAAATCGGCATCACCAAGCTCATGGGTATTGCGCATCTTCCATGGCTTTACCCCCTGTTTCTGATCTTTCAGGATTTATCGTTGCCAATGATCTCGCAAAATTACACTATCTGGCTGGTCGCGGCGGCCGGTGTGAGTGTTCTGTGTCTGGTAATCGATGCAATTGATGTTATTCGGTATTTAACCGGAAATAACCGTCAGCAATTGGCACCGCCAGCACCAACTTGAACCCGTGTCTCTGTTGGCCTATACCTGCACAGCTGCGCGGGTATGCACCGCGCAAGCACGGGCTGAAAACCAACTTTGTGAGCTGAACCATGGGCCGAAAAAAAAGCTATGATGAAGAGGACGTGCTTGAAAAAGCGATGTTTCTTTTTTGGCGCAAAGGCCATCAGGCGGTCAGCACCCGGGATCTTGCCGACGAGATGGGCATTAATCAGTATAGTTTATACGCGTCGTTTGAAAGTAAGGACGTGTTGTTTGAGAAAACCCTGGAACGATATCTGTCTGATGTCGTCGAAAAGGTGTTCATTGAACCCCTTCTCGATCCGGTTGACGGCTTAGCGGCCATTCGCAGCTATTTTGAAATATTTGTCGCACCGGGCAGCGGTAAATTTCCGACAGGGTGTTTCATTTGTAATACCATGGCAGAAGAAGAAAACCCAACCGCCGCAGTGCAAAAAATTATTGACCGGTACCAGACGAAAATTGCCGATGCTCTTGCCAGCGCGTTAAGACAGGCCTACCCAAAAGCCAAAAACCCGATCATCCAGGCCAAAGCGTCCCTGTTGCTGTGTGTGATGTTGGGAATTGCTGTCAAAAAACGCAATGGGTTCCAAGGACAGCCTGTGCAGGAGATTGTTGAACAGATCATGGACTTTGTTACCATCAAATAAACATTCCCAAATCAAACTGTGCAGGAAACGATTGAGACGTAATAATTGAATTTCTACGTGACAGTATCACATGAGATATTTATATTAGATTTTTCTTCATTAATAATGTAACCAATTAAGTTGAGATTACAGAGAGAAATTTTGGTGCAGGGAATGCTGGCAGGTGCGTTACGAAACCCTGTCCGCACCTCTCTTCGCGTACCTCATTTTTAAATCACTTTTCATTGGGAGATAAACATGGTTGTAAAACATTTATTGATGGTCCCTCTTGCATCCTTGATTGTCCTGCTGCCATGGGGGTCTGCGCAGGCTTTTGAGTGTCCGAAACATTTCGCCGAAGCTCAAGCCGCCATAAATAAGGTGACCGAAGATATGAAAGGCGAGATGTCAAAGAAAATGCGCAAAGAAGATATGGCTCTGGTGCATGCCCTCCTTGATGATGCCAAAACACGGCTCACGTCGGCCAGGCACAATCACGAAAAACCCCAAGGGGCATTCGATCACGCCCGTTCCATCGCCAAGGCCGATTCCGCGAAAGGGTATGCCGTCGCTGCTGATCTCTATCATTTCAAGCTGATGGCAAAATAGTGCGCTGTCGCTGGTGGGCATTTGAGTACAGGAGTGGGATATGTCCCCATTGACAGGTCGTCTTACAGCGGCTTTGGGCTTCGCGTGGGTCTGCTGTGTGTCTTCTTCTGTTGTGACGGCCGAAGAACACTGGACGGAACACCGACTTTCGGGGACGTCGGAACAGGCTTTGATTTTGGGCCGGGATCTGGACGGCGACGGCGATCCGGATGAAATTACGATCCGCCTGGAAGTGATTGAAATAACCGAAGAGGTTTATCCCGGGGAATATGTGAAATTCTGGGTCTTTGCCCCAGAAGGTCAGGGCATGGCACAGATTGCCCGAGTGCCGAGCCCGACGATCCGCGTTGAAGAGGGAGACCGGGTGCGGATCATCCTCCTGAACACACATTATTTTCCGCACACGATCCACCTCCACGGTACCATTCATCCCAATGCCATGGATGGGGTGCCCGATATCACCCAGGCGGCGGTCAATCCTGGCGAGTCCTTTATCTACGCCTTTATCGCCAAAAACCCGGGCACGTTTTTCTATCATTGTCATGTCCAGCCGGACGTTCATGTGTTGATGGGGTTGGCGGGGATGCTGGTCATAGAGCCGAACCGTCCGAACAATAATTTCACGCACCTTGTTCCTGGTGCAGGGCGGATGCCCGATCTCGCCAAAGCAGTCGAAGAAGCAGGTTATGACCGCGAATATTCTATGGTGTATATGGATATCGACGCACGACTGAACCGAATACCGGCGGCGTATACGGATCCGCGTGAGATCGAGAAACGCATGCATCGAGAGTATGATTCAACTCAGCGCCAGCCGAATATCTTTCTTCTCAATGGCCGTTCTTTTCCCTTCACCCTGAGGGATACACCGGTCGAGGTTAAAGCGGGTCAACGGGTTAAACTGCGTATTCTCAATGCTGGCGCTCGGCCCATAAAACTCCACATCCATGGCCATCATCCAACGCTGACCCACGTTGACGGATATCCGGTACCTGCTGGTATGCGGACCATCCGGGATGTTTTTGATGTTGGCGCCGCCCAGCGTATCGATTTGGAGCTCAGGCCGGGAGACGACGATATTTATGCCTCGGGACCTGGGGTGTGGATTATGCACGATCATACGGAACAAGCCGTCACCAACAAAGGGATCAGTCCGGGGGGAGACATAACGGCGATTGTCTATGAGGGGTTCATGGGGGAGGACGGACTGCCGAAAACTGCGACCAGCCTCAAACGTTTCTTCGACCCTGAATATTACCTCGGTCACATCCCGGTTTTTGACCCAGAGATCTTTAACACCACATCCAAAGACTACGAATATGGTTGGCCAGA